>CAZSTM010000548.1:335-2886 GCA_964609635.1 uncultured Gemmatimonadales bacterium | reverse complement strand
ATTATGACACTGGTAACGGCGTCTACGGCTACGGGGTCTTTACCGGCGATAATATCGAACAGGGCGGAGAGTGGCTGGAAGACTGAGCGGCTTAAAATATAATAATTTGAATAAAAAAGGCCGCGTTCTTTTCAAGAAGCGGCCTAAGTCGATAAGTCGAGTCGGCGTGTGTAAGCCTCATACCAGTGCGATCCCGATGAAAGTGAGGTAGATTGCCAGGCTGGCGAACGCCTTGCCGAAAATCTTGATTTTTTCCTGCATGGTCATTGTTGCCTCCGGGTTTAGTTTGTTGTCGTTGTCAAGTTATTGCTTTCACTAAATAAGACAACATAAACCCCGGAATGGTTTCAAAAATTTTTTACCGGCCTGAAACTGCGGCGATGGAAAAAAAGTTCTTAAAAAAGCCTGGAAAGTAATTTAGATGGAAGAAAAAAAGAGCGATTAGATCGCCCCTTTTTTTGCAGTGTTTTTAAATCCTAACCGGCTAATCCGTGCTCACCCAGACCGGGCTGGACCAGGCCAGGTGCTCATCCTGCTGAACCACCCGCACGTAGTAGAAACAGGTTCCGGCAATCGGGCTGTCGTCGGTAATCTCAATTTTTACGCTCTTGCCGCCGCCGCTCTCGGTGTAAAACTCCTGGTTGTTCTTGATAACCGCCAGGTATTTTATGCTGTCGGTCCCCTCGACCTCCACTTTTATCTTCCTCACCTCGGATGAATTGCCCACCTGAAACTCGCTTCCCATGGGGTGTCCGTTGACAGAGAAATCCAGGATAATTCTGGCGCCCGTGGTTGCATAAACCCGTCTGTCCCACAGGGCATTGAAAATTTCCTCTTTTGTCAGATTTTCGGAATACACGGCACTGATCCCGGCGGTATTCGATTTGAAATGCCTGAGCCAGGTCCCGCATCCGCCCCTGCCCGCGTGCTCATCACCGGCACCGATACATCCCAGTTTCAGCCCGGCGGCCAGGGCCTGCTGAAAGGTCCGGTAGGTCGTATGCCCGAACAGGTAGGCTTTCTCCGGGGTCGCCGTATATTCGCTATTACCCCAGACGGAGTGTATTTCATTGAGCCTTACCACGGGAGAATCCATATCCTCCCAGCCGCCGCGGGCATGGTTATGCGGCACTGCAATGACTTTTTTCTCACCAAGACCGAGCAGTTCGCCCCATAACTGGCTTCTGGATCTCAGCCCATTGTCTTCACCCGCTCTTGCCCTGAATATGGTTTCATATTCCGGGGAGTCATCCGCAAAGTAGAAATTCACGTGCCCACCGCCGGGCATATCCGACGCCATTCCCTCGAATCCGCAGAAAGAAAGGAATTTTCCCGGCTCGGTAAATTTCACCGCACTTTCTCTTATGGTCTTAAAAACCCCGCGCGCATGGTCGCAGATGCAGCAGTAATCCAGAGCGGCGATATCTCTGCAGAATCTATTGTTATGGTCCGGGGAGCCGATCCCGTCCGATTCGTAACTGTGCACGTGCAGGTCTCCCCAGTATATTTTTTTCCCTCCCGCTTGCGGGACAATTCTTATGGGATTGCTCCGGCCGGCGAGCGAATTTTCTTCATCTTTTACGATCAACCGGTAAACTCCCGGCCTGGTTATTTTTCCGCCGCCGGTAATCCTGATAAATTCCCGCTGCGATTTTTCGACAGCAAAGGCTGCGGGAAGCCCCACAACTTCGCTCGATTCAAAGCTAAGCCTCCCGTGATAGCTTTTTGACTCGTTACCGAGCCTGTCCACCGGGAGAATATTCAAATCGAAAGGCTCGTTTACCACGGCAACTGATGGCACGGTGAATACTAATCTTACTGCTTTGCCCCCGACTACATGCAGAGCGGGCGGGTTCTGGATGCAGTAGATTTTTTCTGCCGCGGTATAAAGGTCCACTCTTTCCTTATCGATCTTTTTTACCATATCCTCGAATTTTTCCCAGTCCACGTTTTTCAGAACGAAGGTGGTGAACTCGTGGTCCTGGGCGAAGTATGCCGCAGAAGCTCCGGGTCCTCCATAACGGGTATCCCCGTAAATAACCGTTATCTTATCTCCGGCTTTCAGGGGGGCGCCGGATATACCTATATAAAGATTAGTACCCTCGCTCTGTCTCGAGTAGTCCCAAATAGAGGTATAAAGGATGAGCTCGGTGTCCGGATTACTTGTCCGCACGGTAGTCAAGCCCGGTGAGAAACTCTTCGACCTTTCCTGATTATAATTATTAATGACGTCTCTTGGAAAAGTGGGATAATGTAAAAGGGGCGGGTTGAATCCATAAGGTATATAAATATTTATAGCATCATTGGTTCCCAGGCCTTCTTCTCCGGCGGTATAGAAAATCTCCCAGGTTCCCAGGCTTCCTGCTATCACATCCTTGTTCGGTGTAATCTCTGCAGCTCCCAGTTCGGGGCCTCCCAGGAGTGCTGAGTACATTTCACCCGGGCCCATTCTCCTTAATGAACATTTCCTGCCTACAGCCTCATGGTACCGGGCAAAGTATAGAGCATTATCGTTGTTTTGAGAAAAAACCCCAGGGACCGAAAGCAGGTT
>CAZSTM010000548.1:0-325 GCA_964609635.1 uncultured Gemmatimonadales bacterium | reverse complement strand
GACAATCAGGAAAGAATATATTTTTTTCATTTTAGACCCTCCTGTTCGGGGTTTGCCGGAAATGTATTTTAATTTATATATTCATATCGTTTTGCATGAAGGTCATACTTTCCGTATGGCTTTAACCATCAATTAGCACATGAATATATAATATTATATATCACCATGACAGGTTTTATTACCGAGCACTCGCATTAGAGCTTTCCTGCATTGGAAAAGAAGGGCAACGCAAGCGGAATTGAATCCGATTTTGAAAAAAGGGGGTCAATAACAGTAATGTCCGGTTAGGTTTTTGCATGTAGATTAAAATACAATTGATTCTTTA
>CAZSTM010000547.1:0-2887 GCA_964609635.1 uncultured Gemmatimonadales bacterium | reverse complement strand
TAAGGTATGCCTGCAACTTATCCTGAGAAAATCGCACCTCAATCTTGGGAGGGATAACTTCTCTATCTCTCTCAGCCTCATCAAACAGCGTTCCCGCTTTATCGGTCAATTCGCCCAGTTCATCGCTGATCTCGTATTTCAGCTTGTCAAGATCCAGCTTTTCAATGAAAGCCAGGTCTTCTGCTAATTGTTTCTCGTCAATGACGAAGTCTTGTTTTTCATCCATAATGGCACGCCCATGATTTAGCAATCAATCAGAAATGTTTTTTAACCAACTGGTTAATATTGTACAACAGGGGACAAAAAATCTACCCCCAATCCTCTATCCTAATCCTGGTACTTTTCCCTCAAAGATACAAACTCGCATTCGCATTTCAAAAAGCTTTTTACAATGTCCGGATCAAACTGGGTCTTGGCCCTTTCCTCGATCATTCCTCTTACTTTTTCATGGGGAAAACTGAAAGGACGATATACGCGTGGGAAAGAAAGAGCGTCGTAAAAGTCAGCCAGGGCGAGGATCCTTGCCGACAACGGAATATCGTTTCCTTTCAAGCCCTGTGGATAGCCTCTTCCATCATAGTGTTCGTGATGGCTGAGAGCCACTTCCACACCAATAGTGAGAAAGCTCTGGCCTTTTACTCTTTTCTGAATATCCTCAATGGCTCTGGCTCCGATGGTGGTGTGGGTTTTCATTATTTCAAATTCTTTGGAAGTCAACTTGCCCGGTTTGTGCAGGATTTTATCAGGAATACCGACCTTGCCGATATCATGAAGGGGAGCGGATTCGAAAAGAAGGCCCAGGTAATTATTAGTCAAAATATCACGATAAAGGCCCATTTCCCTTAGGGCGCGGGCAAGAGCCACCCCATAATTGGCCATTCTTTCCAGGTGAGAACCCGTCTCCTCATCCCTGTATTCCGCCAGGCAGGCGAGACCGAAAATAGTGGCCTTCCTGGCTGCTTCAAGCTCAGACGTACGCTCGGCCACCCTTTTTTCAATATCGGTAACATACTGCCTGTGCTCCATCCTGATCTGGCGTTGTTCTATGATTTTCTCTATACGGGCAACCAACACATCCGGTTCAATCGGTTTCTGAACCAGATCAAAAGCACCATTTTTAAGGGCTTCCACCGCTGTATCCACCTCGGCGAAACCGGACATCATCAGAACAGCCAGGTTCTCACCGTACTTCAGCAACTGGGGAAGAACCTCCAGGCCGGAAGGCCCGGGCATTTGGATATCCAGTAAAGCAATCTGATACTTCTTAGAATTCCTTTTGACTATCTCAATACCCTGGGGGCCATTTTCGGCCTGGTCTATGTTCCAGTCCTTGTCCTCACACAGACTGACGATAAAATTCCGGACAAGATCGTCATCATCTATCACCAGTATCTGAAAATCCTTATTTTTTTCTGCCATAGGAGTAAATCCGTTTTGGGTTCTCCGTCAGTTCTCCCTATCAAGTACTTCCCTTACCGTTTGAGCAAGACGTCTTTCCCGATAGGGTTTGGAGACAAAAGCCTTGATACCCTTTTTTTGGAATGTTTCTTCATCCTGAACAGAGAAACCGCTCGATAAAATAGTTTTTACCTGGGGATTAATCTTACGCATTTCCTCGAAAAGCTCCTGACCACTCATTTTTGGCATCACAAGATCCGTCAGTACAAGATCAATGTTCTGGTGCTTTTGCCGGTAGATATTCAGGGCTTTCTCTCCACCTCCAGCTGTTAAACAATTATATCCGTACTCTTCCAGAACGCTTGCGGCAAGATTGAGGATCATATCTTCATCATCTACGATTAGAATGGTCTCCTCTCCACTTTTTATCAGAGGTTCGGCTACTCTCTTTATCTCCTCTCTATCGGTTACCCTGGGCAGATACACCTTGAAAGTGGAACCCTTGCCGGGCTCGCTGTAGGTGTTAATGAATCCTCCGTGGTTTTTCACTATACCGTAAACGATGGATAACCCCAGCCCCGTTCCTTTATTGGTTTCCTTGGTGGTGAAAAAGGGTTCGAAAATGCGGGATAGAGTTTCCTTGCTCATCCCTGTTCCTGTATCGGTGAGCGTGAGGAGAACGTATGGGCCGGTTTTGGCGTACATATATCTGGCGGCATATTCATTGTCTATTTCGATATTGGAGGTCTCGACCAGAATTTTCCCTCCATCAGGCATGGCATCGCATGCATTCAGACAAAGGTTCATCAGCACCTGTTGAATTTGTGTGCTGTCTGCATTGACATTACCCAAAGCCTTATCAAGCCTGATTTCGATTGCGATATTCGGCCCGAACCCGCGCTTGAGAAAACGAAGCGTTTGATTTACCGCATCATTCATATTAATTATTACCAATTTAACCGGTTGCTTTCGACTGAAAGTAAGCAGCTGCCCGGTTATCTCAGCCCCACGCTGGGATGCCTTCTCAATTTCCAGGATACGCTTTCTTTGTTTCTCAGGCAAATCCTCGGCTTTTTTGATCAAGGATGAATATCCCATAATAGAGGTGAGGAGATTGTTGAAATCGTGAGCCACACCTCCAGCCAGCAATCCAACCGATTCCATTTTATGTGCGTGTCGAAGCTGATTTTCCAGTTCTATTTGATGAGTGATGTTATGCTTGACTGCCACGTAATTTACAATCTTGCCGGCGGTATCCCGTACAGGAGAAATGGCGGTTTCCTCATGATATAAAGAGCCGTCTTTTTTCTTATTGATGAACCGGCCGCGCCAAATCTCGCCGCTGGTTATGGTTTCCCACAGGTCCCGGTAGAATTGCTCATCCTGCTTACCGCTCTTGAGAAAACGTGTATTCTGACCTATGACTTCCTCTGTCAGGTAGCCGGTTATCTTTTCGAAGGCCGGGTTGACATACTGGATTGTCCCATCT
>CAZSTM010000546.1:0-2899 GCA_964609635.1 uncultured Gemmatimonadales bacterium | reverse complement strand
CCGTCGCTGATAATCAGCACCCAGCCGCAGGTTGCGGTTACCTCCTGCATGATATGAGTCGAGAGGATGATAGTTTTTTCGCGGCCGATTTCTTTGATCAGCTGGCGCATTTCGATTATCTGGTTGGGGTCGAGACCGTTGGTCGGCTCATCCAGGATCAGGATGTCCGGGTCGTGAACCATGGCCTGGGCCAGGCCCACCCGCTGGCGGTAACCCCGGGAGAGTTCTCCGATGTCCTTATATACCACGCTGCCCAGGGAGGTGATCCCGATCATCTCCCTGACTCTGCGCGAGCGCTCGGACTTGGGAACCTGATGCAGCTCGGCGATATAGTGCAGGTACTCGACTACATTCATATGGGTGTACAACGGGCAGTTTTCCGGCAGATAGCCGATCCTGCGGCGAACCTCCAGGGGTGAGTCGAGGATGTCGTGTCCCGCCACCGAAGCCGTTCCCGAAGTCGGGTCAAGATAGCAGGTGACTATACGCATGGTGGTGGTTTTACCCGCCCCGTTGGGCCCCAGAAAACCCACTACCTGGCCCCTGGTAATCTCGAAAGACACCGAGTCCACAGCCAGTGTCGGACCGTAATATTTGGTCAGGTTGTCTACCTTGATCATGGCATTATAGAGTTTTGAGTTGGAAAAATCAGGCTTGGGCGCTGAAGCCTCAAGCGAAATAAAACACCTAACGGAACATCGAAAAGATTGTCCGGCGTTTATTGAAGACTCCCCGCAGCAAGCTGCTGGGAATCTTCGATTGTTAAGGTTTTTTTGATTATTACTATTCGCTCGCTAATCCCGCGGCAAGCCGCGGGGAATGCGCTCGCTATTCAATTCAAACCGCAGGTTTGCGATTCAGTCAAGATTCCGGTCAGGGCTCTACCAGACGGTAAACCCTGAAATTATCATAAAAGGCAGCCTGGCGCTGAGTGTGCCGTATCCCGATCTTACCCTCGGCAAGAGCCGGTCCGGTGCCCGGGCAGGGGGCATCGTGATTCCAGCTGTCTCCCTCGAGGCAAGGCTCTCCCCGGTCGATAAAATCGTGGATCAGCCTGCCGTCCACCTCGAACCTTATCCGGTTCCCCTGGTTGTAGATAGCGATGTTATGCAGATCCAGGTCCTCAGGGACAATCGGGTCCTCGGCCGTAGCCAGCAGGTGGAAACCGTACGACTTGCGCAGGTTGCAGGCCCCGGAGCCGAAACGATGGTACGAGATATGGTAGCCATTCATCCGGCCCTTGACATAGTCCTCGTAGCGGCCGCTGCGCTCGAAGGATAACAAGTCCTCCCCGTTTCTCCCGGCAGCGTGCCACCAGACCATCGAAAGCCCGTGCTCTGTGGCCGACTGGTAGTCGTATTTGATTCTAATCGGTCCGCTGAAAGACTTTTTCCACCAGATATTGCCCTTTTTGACCTCAGAGGTCTCGGTGGCCTCGAAACGTAAGCGGCCGTCGACTATCCCGGCCCGGACATCCCCCTCGAATTGCCAATCGCTCAAGTCTCCGGAGAAATCCTCTTCGGCCAGGAGTTCTCCTTTTTCCCACAATTTATCTGTCTCGGCAGTTTCTCTCCGGCCGCAGCCGAGTATAACTGCCCCAATCAGGCAGATAGCTGATACTGATAATGAGAACCGTACCACCGGAGCAGCCTCCTGGTTACCAGGTACACGGCGCCTTGTCGCTGCTATTCTGGTATTGGCTTAAACCCGAGCTTTTCCTGGATGGATCGCATGGCCTGGATAACGAAGTCCACATGCTCGGTGAAATCCTCTCCCAACTCTTGGGAGCTCTGGAGAAGTTGTTCGCGGTTGACTGCAGCGGCGAACTGCTTGTCTTTCATTTTTTTCTTTACACTCTTGGCTTTCAGGTCATCCAGGGAACCCGAGGGCCTGACCAGTGCCACGGCGATAATGAAACCGGTGAGTTCATCCACCGCGTAGAGAGCTTTCTCGAGCCTGGTTTCACGTTTGTACTCCGCCAGGTCCGAGTGCGAAAGCACCGCCCGCACCGCCTCCTCGGGCCAGCCCCTGCTGCGTAAAATGCCCGCGCCTACCATGGGGTGCTCATCCAGCGTAGGATGCTGCTCATAGTCGAAATCGTGGATCAGCCCCACTGCGCCCCAGAACTGCTCATCCTCTCCGTACTTGCGGGCGTAAGAGCGCAGCGCGGCCTCCACCGCCAGGCAGTGACGGATCAGGTTTTCGCCCTTGGTGTGCTCGGTCAGCAGCCGGAGGACCTCTTCGCGAACAGGGAGCTCGCTCATGTCTGCAATGCCTTTCGTTTTCCGTAACAGGCACGGTTCAGTTCGAGAGCTAAAGCAAAGATCGTGCCGCTGTTAGAGGGGTATGGAAAACAGGAAAAATAAAAGAATTCTGCTGTTATGGCAAGAGTAAAATTTTGTAAGTGCCCGATTTAGGGCAAAGGCATGGCGGATATGGGGTGGGCAGGAATGCTCTTTAGCTCTCAGACAAACTTCTGCTTGTCGCTGTCCCAGAGGCCGACGTCGATGCGGTTGTCCAGCGCTGCATTGAGCAGTCGCCTGCGGGGACCGAATTCCCGGAAGAACAGTTCGCGGTTTTTCTTGCCGGTGGCCTCCCAGTCGTAATCGTAATGGTCCTCGCGGTGCTGGATGTGGTGGGTCACTCCCACCAGTTCCGGGGTGGTAGTGGTCATCCAGCCGTGAGCGCGCAGCCGGTAGCCCAGGTAAACATCTTCGGCCCCATAGGCCTCGAAATCTTCGGTATCGATGCCGCCCAGCTCAGCAAGGGCCGCGTGCCGCACCAGCAGACAATAGGTGCTGCACCAGGCGACCGGGGCTATCATTTTAGGGATGTGTACGCACTGGATAAAGTGGTCGTGACGGTCATGGGTATACACGATGGGGAAAGCTCCGGCCGC
>CAZSTM010000545.1:0-2904 GCA_964609635.1 uncultured Gemmatimonadales bacterium | reverse complement strand
CGGCTCACATCCAGACCTTGTCCACCGGGGTGAGCATCATCCGCACACACGGCTTGTACTCCTTCTCAGACATGCTTTTGTTGATTTTCTCGGCCAGTTTCTCCAGGGGCGCCTTTTCGCCGGTGATCATCATCAAGGTGGCGTCCCAGTCCATCTCATCCCCGAGGGTGCCCTCGCAGCGGTGGCTGACACCGTAAGCATTGGGCAGCTTCACATAGCAGTCGATGTCGGCATCCGCGACCATGTCCGAGATTTCGTGCTCAAGGTCACTGCTCAATATTATGCTTAGCAGTTCCATTTCTCATCTCCATGAATTAACCGTAAACAATGTTCGAATGCAGGGGCACAGCATGCTGTGCCCCTGCGCTAAACGTTGGTACTTCCGAAGAAGGTCATCCGGCTTGCTTTTCCGCCTCGTCCTTGTCAAAACGCTTCTTGAACAGGTAATAGAACAGCGGCACCACGAACAGGGTCAGGACCGTGCTGACCAGGGTACCGAAAAGCAGAGAGACCGCCATACCTGAGAATATCGGGTCGAACAGGATTACTATGGCGCCCACGATCAGGGTGCCGGCGGTGAGTGCGATCGGGCGGAAACGCACCGCACCGGATTCGATCACCGCATCCACCAGGTCCATACCCTGGTGCAGGCGCGCCTCGATGAAATCAATTAGCAGCACGCTGTTGCGCACCATGATCCCGGCCAGGGCGATGAAGCCGATCATCGAGGTGGCGGTAAAGAAAGCGCCCAGCATCCAGTGGCCCGGTATGACTCCGGCCAGCGCCAGGGGGATCGGCAGCATCATGATTATCGGGGTGAAAAAGCTGTGGAACCAGGCCACCAGCAGGAAATACATCAGCACCATCACCACCGCGAATGAGATACCCATATCGGTAAACACTTCCTGGGTGATATCCCATTCGCCGTCCCATTTCATAGAGACCTTGTCCTGGAACTCGGGCAGGTTGGCGAAATACTGGGTTATCCGGTAGCCGCCGCCGGGGGGGGCGAGCGCCTTTATTTTCTCTCCCATGTCGAGCAGGGCATAAACCGGGCTTTCATATTCACGCGCCACATCTGCGGTGACATAGATCACCCGGCGCAGATTTTTACGGTAAATGGTCTTGGAAAGGGTTTCCCGGCCGACATCGACCAGTTCGCCCAGGGCTACCTGGGTCCCGGCAGGGGTGATCAGGCGCAGGTTTTCCAGGTCCTCCACACTGGAGCGGTACTTGCGGGGCAGGCGCATCACGACCTGTACCGGTTCCTGCTCGGCCTCGAAACTGCCCATAGTGATACCTGAGGGATTGAGCACCAGATTCAAAGTACTGGCCACCTGCCGGGTGCTGATCCCGTGCAGGGCGGCTTTTTCCTTGTCCACCCGGAACTTGTGTTTCACCTGCTCGTCTTCGACCATCCAGTCCACATCTACCACGCCGGGGGTCTGCTCGTATATCCGGCGGATATTCTCGGCCACTGCCAACTGCTCCCGGTAGTTCGGACCATAGACCTCGGCCACCAGGGTGGCGATTACCGGAGGTCCGGGCGGTATCTCGACTATTTTGATCCGGGCCCCGTACTTATCGCCGATGGCGGTGATCGGATCACGGATCTCCACGGCGATTTCGTGGCTCTGACGGTCGCGGTCGTGCTTATTTACCATGTTGACCTGGATGTCGGCCAGCTCCGAAGAATTTCGCATGAAATAGTGGCGGATCAGCCCGTTGAAATTATAGGGGGCGGAAGTTCCCGAGTAAATCTGGTAATCGGTTACCTCGGGCATGGTGCGCAGGAAATCGCCGATTTCCATGGCCACCCTGTTGGTACGCTCGAGCGGTGTACCCTCCGGCATGTCGATTATCACCTGCAGCTCGCTCTTGTTGTCGAAGGGGAGCATCTTGACCTGGACCCGGCGTACCAGGATCAGACCGACCGAAGCCAGCACCACTAACACCACTGCGGTTATAAAACTCCAGCGGCGCAGAGGCTTTTGCATTATCGGAATCATCACAGAGCTGTAAAGCCGGTAAAGCAGGCGCTTCTCGGCTTGTTCATCCTCCTGGCCTACACCATAGCTTTTCCTTAAGAAACGGTAGGCGAACCAGGGAGCTATCATCAGGGCCACCATCAGGCTGAAAGTCATTGCCACGGAGGCTCCGATCGGCATGGGAGACATGTAAGGGCCCATCAGCCCGCCCACGGTAACCAGGGGCAGGATCGACACGATCACAGTCAGGGTGGCCAGGACCGTGGGGTTGCCTACCTCGTTGATCGCGGCAATCGCGGCCTGCAGCGGTGGCAGGGCTTTCAGGCTGTAGTGACGGTAGATGTTCTCCACGATGATAATCGAGTCATCTACCACCAGACCGGTGACAAAGATCAGGGCGAACAGGGTCACCCGGTTAATGGTGTAGTCGAATATATAGTAAGTGAAAAGGGTCAGGGCGAAAGTGATCGGCACCGAGATGAGAATCACCATGGCACCGCGCCAGCTGAGCGAGACGGCAATCATCACGGTAACAAATAAAATTGAGAGAATCAGGTGGAAGAGGAGCTCGTTGGCCTTTTCATTAGCGGTCTCACCGTAGTTCCGGGTGACAGTCATTCCCACATCCTGCGGAATCAGGGTGCCTTTGAGGGCCTCGGCTTTGTCAAGCGCCTTGCCGGCCACCCGGGTGGCGTCGCTGCCCTTGCGCTTGGCCACGGCCAGGGTAACCGCGGGGTGTTCGAAAGTGTTGAAACGGCTGCGGTCTATGCCTTTGGCCTCCGCGGCCCGGCCGATTCCGAAAAAGACATAGTCGGTGAGTTCCTCGGCAGTATCCTCGATGTCGGCCACATCGCCCAGGTAAACCGGACGACTGTCGTGCACTCCCACCACCAGCCGTCTCAGGTCATCCGCCGAG
>CAZSTM010000544.1:0-2908 GCA_964609635.1 uncultured Gemmatimonadales bacterium | reverse complement strand
AGCAGCGGTTTCCTAAACCGCGTGCCGGGTGTTCGAGTCACCCTAGGGGCACCATCTTAAAGGGGTTACACGGTTTTCTGACACTAAAAACCGCTGGTAGAGCACGGTACTGTGTCAGATTGTGTCACCCCCTTACCAGGAGGCTCCGGTTGATTATCAGCCGGAGCTTTTTTTACGGCGCCTGCATAAAAAGGCGCAAGTCATTACTTCCAGAGGCCGTTTCTGCTCAATGAGGACACGGCCTTTTTCTTTCCATAAAAAGTGAAACTTATTCAAAAAACAAGAAGTCCTATGGATTAATGTTCTATGGAAACTATCTCCAAATACTTTTTATACTTATATCTGGAAAGAACCATGAAAAGGTCATTTTTCTTAATGTCGGCATTGCTTTTAGCCACAGTCTCATACGTACATACCGACCGGTCGGCAAGCGGCACACAGGCTCAAGACTCAACTGCCGAGAGTATTGTCGTGGAGTATCTCGATGCGATCAACTCGGGCGACCCGGCAACTATTCAGCGCTATTTGAATGAGAACTACGACCCCGCTTTTTTCAAACGTATTCCTGGATTCATACACCTTCTTATCCACCGGGGCTTCTATTATGAAACCGCCGGCCTGGGCTACAAATTCCACGGCATAAATAGTTCGAGTAAGAACGGGCTGAACGCCCTGGTACAAAACAAGCTGACCGGCGCATGGTTGAACCTTCGCCTGCCTCTCGCGGCAAATCCTCCGCACAAGATCAGCCGGTTCCCGGAATTCAAGCCTGCTTCCCCGCCTCCAGGGACCAAGCCTGCCGTAAAGCTGAGTGACGACGAGATAGTCGAGAAAATCGAGTTGTGCATGGCCAGGCTGATGGAGGGCGATGATTTTTCGGGCGCGGTCCTGCTGGCCAGGCAGGGGAAGTCGCTGTTCAACAAGGCTTATGGCCTGGCGAACAGAGCGGACCGGGATTCAAACCGGACAGACACCAAGTTCAATATCGCCTCCATGGGCAAGATGTTTACCGGTGTAGCGGTGGCTCAACTGGCCGAACAGGGAAAGCTTTCATTCGATGATCCCCTGGATAAGTATCTGCCTGCACAGTGGCTTGACCCGGAGGTCAGCCGCAAGATAAATATAAAACACCTGCTGACACACACATCCGGGCTTGGGGATTATTTCATTAAACTGCGCGAACAGCCCGCTGAAGTGGTTTTCAGAAGCCTGGAAGATTACCGTCCCCTGATCGCCGATGAAACCCTGTCTTTCGAACCGGGGACTAAATGGTCATACAGCAACACGGGCATGCTGCTGGCGGGGGTCGTGATCGAACAGGCAACCGGTGAGAGTTATTTCGATTATGTCCGGGATCACATTTACAGGCCCGCCGGCATGACCAATACGGATGCCTACGAAAAAGACGGTCCCGAGCCGAACAAGGCTACCGGTTATGTGAAGATATATACGGACAAGGGCGTGGACTGGATGAGCTCGACCGGCGAGCGTGTCAAGAAAGGTATGCCCTCGGGGGGAAGTTTTTCGACTGTTGAGGACCTTTTGAGATTCGATATCGCCCTTCGAAACCATAAGCTGCTAAGTCCCGAGTTCACCGGCATCGTGCTGTCCGCCAAGCCGGAGATCAGCTCCCCATTCTACGGTTACGGGTTCAACGTGTCGGAGGGCGAAGCCGGCCGTGTCGCGGAGCACGGGGGTGACGGCACGGGTATCCAGAGCTCGTTCAGGATGTATCTCGATTCGGGCTATACCCTCGCCGTTCTTGCGAACCGCAGCATGCCTGCAGCCGGCATTGTCGACAATGTTGTCCATCAACTGATTCTCTCGCAATAGGTTCGGGAAAATAAACCACAATCGGATAATAACGTACGAAAATAAATATTATCCGGTTAAAACAGTGGGATATAACGAGGATAGGTTTTGTACTCACCACTAGTTTTTCTTAGACATATCCTTTTTCCCCTGGCTAAAAATCAAAATTTGTATTATTTTTATGGCCGGTTAAACGATTCAGCCTGCTTTTTCCCACCCAGCGGATTATCGCCTCTCAGCGTTCATTCCTCTCGACAGCTTTCAAAGCCCGGTGTCAGGGAAAAACAAGGTCTGGTTTAGCAAGCGCAATTTATGGGAAGTCGATTCCATTTTTTCCAAATTGGGCTTGACAGATTCGGATAATTGTATTATAATGTTATTAGGAATAAGAACTATTAGCAATAAAATAGACATGAATATTCGTCCGTAACTTTTAACGATGCAAGGAGTTGACCGTGAGCACAAGCAGAAAGAGAACTTATCTATTCAGCCTGTTTATCGTCTTTGCCTGGGTAGCGGCGACATCCGCCTGGGCCGGGAATAGCCCGTTGGAGAAGAGAGGCACTTTCGGGTTGAGTGACTACAATAACTTTGTCACCCTGGATTATTCCATTCTTTATCTTGGAGAATCCTACAAGCCCGGGCACTTGACCTTCCAGATCGACCTGGAGGACACCAAGGGCTTTGATCTCTCCCAGGAGGTGGTGGAATCCGGGTGCAAGCTCAAAGACGCCAGGAACCGAAAGGTTGCGGGCAAGGTGGAAAGAATCTCCGAAAGCACTATAAGAATACTCTTTCCGTTGGACGAGGATTTTAAAGCCTACGGAAAGGTGAAATTTTACACTGTTATCCGGGACTACAAGCTGCAGAAAACTTTCGAGAGTTATCCCTCTTCGGTTGCGGTAAAGTAGAGGCACAAAGGCACAAAGTGGATAGGTATGCGATTCTAACTCCTGACTGCTTAAAGATAACAAACTCTTAAATCCCCCATTCGTCCCCCTTTTTCAAAGGGGGACGAATGGGGGATTTTTTTTGGAGCTGGAGGGTGGAAATCCCCTCTTGAGAGGGGTGGCCGCGCCGGCGGTCGGGGTGTGTA
>CAZSTM010000543.1:0-2914 GCA_964609635.1 uncultured Gemmatimonadales bacterium | reverse complement strand
TACTGCCAGCATCACCAGTTTAAACCAGGGCCTGAATATCAAGGGCACATTTTTATGAGTCGAGGTCGAGATCATGCCTGGCTGTCCTGGTTTTCGGGTGAAGGTGCCATTGCCTGCCTAAGCTCCTCCTGAACATCGTTCAGGTGCGTATCGGTTTGGCGCAGTCTGCGGACCAGGATTTTCAGAATGTTATGCTGAATCTTTACACCCATCCCCGGCGCGCGGTTGATTATCGAAATCAGGTCCGAGCGGAAAAAACCTATCAGGCGTGAAGGGATCAAGGACACCGCAGTGGCGGAGCGCGGGGCGTCATCGATCAAGGCCAGATCACCGAAAAAATCGCCGGCTTCCAGCACACAGATTTCATGCGCCGTGTCCGTGCAAGGTCCCAGGCAGATCCGCACCCGGCCCGTTTCGATAATATACATGCCGGCCCCCGGCTCGCCGTCGGCAAAAATAATTTCGCCTTCATTGTAGTTCCGCAGGTAAACTATCTTCTCCATCAGGTTCAACTCTGTCTTGGAAAGCTGGGAAAATATCGGAACGCGCTTGAGAATGGAAACAATTGATTTGTCCTCGGCTTGTTCCTTGAAAATATTCCCCCAGAGAGCGCTTATTCTTTTCAAGATAGCCTCCCTTAATGGCCGTAGGATTGATTATTACTTCAATTTAGACAAAACCGATAGAACTTTTTCTAAATATATCCACATCTTTTGCCTTATGCAAACCCAAAATAAAGAATAGGGCAATACTTTTTCCTTTTACCTCGGATTGTTCATATAAAGAAACGATTTCCGGTTTAAGATAGTTGCGCAAACTTGGAGTTTCGCCAGGTCTGGATCGAGGATTTCAGCGGCCGGTATCCCTAATAACTTGACACCGGCCGGAGATGAAAGAATAATTAGAACCATTAGTAAGCTCTGTCTCTCGTGAAAGCGATCCTAATATCCCGAAAGACAACCTGTATCGATATTTTGCCTGTTGCTTGAACATGCATGGCCGGCCCATGTTTTCAAGCAGCGCTTTTTCCGCTCTCGTTTCGGAAAGGAGTGATAAGATGCGCACACAGATCGTGGTTATGATGGTATCGATGTTCTCTTTCATGGCTGCTCTGGGATGCACCCGGCAAGAGGGTCCGCCTGAAATCAGGGCAATCGCGGATTTTCCCTTCGATCCCGGAAGATCGCACGAGGGCGATTTTTTCTCCACCGGTGGATGGACTCGGTTGAGCGAAAACCTTTACCGGCTGGAAGACTGCTGTAATGTCTATGCTCTAAAAAAAGACGACCGGGCCCTGTTGATCGATTTCGGCACTGGAGAAATCTTGAACCGCTTACCGGAAATAGGCGTGGAGAAAGTAGACCGGGTGCTGGTCACCCACCACCATCGGGATCAGGTGCAGGGTCTGTGCGATCTCCGGGACTATGACTTCCAGGTGGCCGTGCCGGAAGCTGAAGAGCGCTTTTTCGAGGACGTGGAATCTTTCTGGAAGAACGTGAAAATCTATATCAACTACAACTGCCGCTCGCACTGGAACACCATCCGCAGGAGCATCCGGGTAGATCAGAAGGTCAAAGGCACAGACCTGATAACCTGGAACGGAATCGAGCTGAAAGTAATCGACACTCCTGGTCATACCGATGATGCAGTCTCTTACGTGGCGGAAATCGACGGCCGCCGGGTGGTATTCTCCGGCGACCTGATCGCCGGCAGCGGCAAGGTTACCAGCTGGTTCGACCTGCATTGGGATTACTATGGTTTCACCCAGGGCGTGGACGCCTCGGATATCTCTTTCGCCAGAATCGGGGCCGAGAACCCCGAGGTGCTTCTGCCCTCCCACGGCGGTCCGGTGGAGAACCCTGCGGCGGCCATGGAGGAAAACAGCCGCATATATGAAACTTTAAGAGAAATGCTGGTGCCCAATGAGCTGCACAGGCAAAAGCACGAGGTGCGCGAGATACTTCCTCACCTGGCTTTTGTCGGCATGAACTGCTACGCGGTCATCTCGGAGAGCGGCAAAGCTTTTCTCTATGATTATGGTTATGTGAACCGCGAAAGTATCTGGGAGTTACAAAAGAAATTCGGGGTGAAAGAACTGGATGTGGTCTCTTTCAGCCACTATCACGATGATCACAATATCCGGGTCAACGAGCTGCTCAGGGATGATACCAAGTTCTGGATTTACGAAAACATGCTGGATATCTTCGAAAATCCCACCCGCTACCGCCTGCCCTGCCTGCTGCCGTTTTCGATCATGGCCGACCGGGTGCTGCACGACGGCGAAAAAGTCCGGTGGGAGGAGTACACCCTGGAGTTTTTCTATATGCCCGGCCAGACCGAGTTCCACCAGGGGCTGGCTACCGAGATCGACGGCAAGAAAGTGATGTTTACCGGGGACAACACCTGGAACAAGTTGTATCCGGAAAAGACCCGCAACGGCCCGGTGGTCCCGCACAACGAATACTTCCTCGACGGCGGGTTTATCACTTGCGCGCAGAAAATGCTGGATTACCTGCCGGATATTGTCTGCCCGGCGCATACCGAGGAGTATTCCCCCACTAAGGAAGACCTGGAGGAATTTCTCGGCTGGGCCTACCGTCTGCGGGAAGTGATGACAGAGCTGATCGACCAGCCCGACCCCAATTTCGGCATGGACTATCGCTGGTGCCATTTCTATCCATACCGTTCCGAACCGGCCGTGGGTGAGGAGTTCGAAGTCGAGCTGCGCCTGCGCAACCACCTTTTCAAATCCGCCAGGGTGGAAGTCCGGCTGAAGTTTGGGGGGAATATTGCCTGCGCCCATCCCGCGAGAAGTTTCACTGTGGAGGCAAAAAAACAGGTGGCGGTGCCTTTTGTGCTGAAAAAGATAGGTGGGGATAAGTCCGCACGGGAGATTATTACCGCGGATCTCACT
>CAZSTM010000542.1:0-2919 GCA_964609635.1 uncultured Gemmatimonadales bacterium | reverse complement strand
CTACGGTCTGGTTCAGCGTGTCTGGAAAAAATACGTAATCGAACTTTTGAATTACAGCACTAAGGGCACGGCGCTCCTTGCTCCTACAACTTCTTATTTTTCTATTAGTTATAATATTAATCTGTCTAATCTGTGGAATCTGCGGATAAAAAATCACTGGATTCTCATTTAAAAGTAAAAAGTCAAAATAGTGCAAGAATCCTGATCCATCCCCGAAAAACTGGAGATAGCCATGAGAAACACCATGATTGGATGGGGGACATTGTTCGTGGTGGTAGCGCTCGGACCGGCAGTCACTGCGGCCGAGGGCCGGGAGGATCGCAACTCCACTTTCAACAAGGAATCCTCCGGGGGGAAGTCTATTCTTTCTCTGGAGGAAAAAGGTATTGCCGCCGGGTATCCCGGCGACAAGGGTATCGAGAATAATCCGGCGGTCGTCTTCCATGAAACTTTCGAGGAGGGCTCGATCGGCGATCTGGGGGGGCGCTGGACCAGTATCAGCAACAAGGACCACAGGGTCCTGGCTTTCGTAAGCGACGCACCTCCCGGCAGCCCTGGGAAGCGCTGCCTGCAGATGACCGCCACCAAGGGGCACGACACGGGAGGGCACCTCTGGAAACTGCTTGATACCGGATACGACCGGCTTTATGCCAGATTTTACGTCAAATTCGCCCCGGATGCACCGTATGTTCATCATTTCGTCCACATGGGCGGCCGATTCAACTCGCCTCCCTATCCGATGGGAGGAGCCGGCAGCCGTCCCGACGGGACGATCAGCTTCTCGACCAGCATGGATCTGGTGGGCCGCGACGTGGCCGATCCGCCGGGAGCGTGGTCGTTCTACTCCTACTGGTGTGAAATGCACAGTTGGCAGACTCCGGAGGGCGAAAGCGATGGGCGGCCTAATGGTTTTTACGGCAACCTGTTCGGCCCCGTTGAGCCGCTGCAGGCTAAACGGGACGAGTGGCAGTGCGTGGAGATCATGATCAAACTCAACGACCCGGAGCAGAGCAATGGGGAGCAGGCGTTCTGGATCGACGGGAAACTGGTGGAACGCTACGGGCCGGGGACAATCGAGGGTACCTGGTTCAAGGACATGTTCAGGCGTAGCGGAGTTTTCAATACCGATCCCAAGCCGTTTGAGGGTTTTCGCTGGCGTACAGACGACCGGCTTAAGATAAACACCTTCTGGCTGCAATACTACCTGGCCCATGTTTTCGAGAACGACTACAACCCCCACGACCCGGAGATTCCATACAACGACAATCTAGCACGGGTCCTTTTCGACAACGTGGTGCTCGCTACCGAATATATCGGCCCGATTGCCGCGGAAGTGCCTGATTCGGGCCAGACAGGCTGCGATTTTAACGGGGACGGCCAGACCACAGTGGCCGATGTGATCGAGTTGGTCCTGATTCAGCGCCGAAACCCCATGGACTTGCAGGCCGACTACAACGGCGATGGCAGGTGTACGATCACTGATGCCATCGCCTTGTTAATTGACATATTTACAGGCAACTGCCCGGCGGTGTAAATTATCCCACCGCAGACAGCGGTGCACCCGGAGAAAATCCCCTCGGTCCCCCTTTTTCAAGGGGGATGAGGGCCTCTGTGCCTTGTTGCGCGTAAAGCCGCGCAAGTCTGCGGCTGCCACTTTGTGCCTTATTTTATATTCTGACTCCGAAAATAAATCGGGTTTTGATGTATTTCCTTAGTTCCAGGGAATCTCATAGGTCGGGCACGGCGCGACAGTGGAAACGGGCCGTTTCCGCACGAAATCCGGGCGGGTTTGAAACCCGCCCCTACAAGACCTGGATTGCAGGGGTAGGGAAGGGCTTCTGACTCCTGACTTCTGACTCCTGACTCCTGACTCCTGACTTCTAACTCCTGACTTCTGACTCCTGAGTCTTACCCATGCTTTATTTTCTGCTGAGACGACTTCTATTGCTGCTGCCGGTGCTCTGGGGAATCGCTACCCTGGTTTTCGTGCTGATGTATGTTATTCCGGGTGATCCGGCGCGGCTGATGGCCGGCCAGCATGCCGATCAACAGACCCTCGAGGTGCTGCGCCGGCAGATGGGCCTGGACCGTCCCCTGTGGCAGCGATACGGGATGTATCTCTCCGGTCTGGCCCATGGAAACCTGGGTTATTCCTACCGCCAGGGGCGGCCCGTGGCCCGGGTGATCTTCGAGCGTTTCCCCGCAACTGTCAAGCTGGCCCTGGCCGCGGTGTTGATCGCCCTGGTGTTCGGGATCTGTGCCGGGATGCTGGCCGCGGTCAAGCACGGGGGTTTTCTCGACTACGGGGTGATGGTCTTGTCTCTGCTGGGTATCTCAACTCCGGTTTTCTGGCTGGGGCTGATGCTGATCGTGGTTTTCTCGGTCTGGCTGGGTTGGCTGCCGGTGGGCGGGTACGGCGAGCACGGGGCTTTGAAGTACCTGATTCTGCCGGCGGTCAGTTTGAGCGCTATCAGTACCGGGTATTTCGCGCGTATCACCCGCGCGGCTCTGCTGGAGGTGCTGCGCACCGATTACATCCTGGCGGCCCGCACCCGGGGCCTTGGCGAGGTCCGCATCCTTTTCAGACATGCGCTGCGCAATGCGGGGCTGCCGCTGATCACCGTTATCGGCACCAACCTGGCGGGACTGCTGGGAGGGGCGGTGGCCACGGAGACTGTTTTCGCCTGGCCGGGAATCGGCCGGGCCATCTACGATGCCATCCTGGTGCGCGACCTGCCGGTGGTCGAGGGCGGGGTGATTTTTCTGGCGTTTGTGTTCGTGACGGCGAACCTGATGATCGACCTGATCTACGCCTGGATCGACCCCAGGGTCCGGCTCGCCGGAAGCGCCGGGGACAGGGGCTGAGATGATAAGCGCTTCGAAAAAACCTTCATACAACCTGATGATCGGCCTGCTGCT
>CAZSTM010000541.1:0-2919 GCA_964609635.1 uncultured Gemmatimonadales bacterium | reverse complement strand
TGTGGATGAGGGTTCGTTAGCGAACGCGCCACGAGCGGTGATGTGGCCGTGCCCTTTGTACAGGGGTAATACACACCCCGCCCGGTGTCGCGCATAAAACGCGCGAATCTCCGCTTCGCTACGGTTAAGCGGGCACCCCTCTCAAGAGGGGATCAAAGGCACATCTGTCCAATAATGGAAATTCTCTAATGCAGTCATTATTCATACGGTTCGTGTTTTCCCTGTTCCTTTTGTTCATGATGATCTGCTTTCCGGCTGTATCCCTTCTTTTCGCCCAGGCGCAGGATGATTACCTCGAAGATATCAACCGAAACGGCAAGGTCGGCATCAGCGATGTGATCGCCCTGCTGCTCATGGCCCGGGAAGATCCTGCCGACCTGCAGGTGGATTACAACCGGGACGGCGTCTGGTCCCTGGCGGATGCAGTCGCCCTGCTGCTCAACATCCGCAACGGCAACCTGACCCCCCGCCCGCAGGAACCCTCCGCATCGTGGAGACGACTGGGACCCGGGGGCGGCGGGGGCCAGTTCTCGCCTACCATATCCCCGCATGATCCCGGCCTGGCCTTCGTGGCCTGCGACATGACCGGCTGTTACCGGACCGAAAACGGGGGCACAAGCTGGGAGATGTTCAACCTGCGCTCCTCTGTCAGTCATTTCGAGTTCGACCCGGTAGATCCCTACACGGTCTATGCTACCAGCACCGGGCTTTATCGCTCCGGTAACGGCGGGCGATCCTGGCGCCTGGTCTATCCGTCGCCGGATATCCTGGTCAGAGAAGACATGGTCGGCGACCACGCCGACCACCGCTTGGTCACCACCGAAGATGTCTTCTACGCCTCTATCAACAAAGTCCGGGTCAACCCTTCAGACAATAACCGCGTCTATATCGGCATCCCCGCCCAGTGGCCCTATGAAAACGCCCGCTTCATGGTCTCCGCCGACCGCGGCGAGACCTGGAGCGAGATAACCGGAATCTCCGGCGCCTCGGTCCGGGGGATTTTCCCCGGAGCCTGGCACGACAGCCCGGATGAGGTGACCGTGGTCACCGAGAGCACATTCCACAGGATAAACGAGACGGACGGTTCGGTAACCGCGCTCAGCCTGCCGGTCGAGCCGGTCGACGGGGCCGAGGGAGGATCCGGTGAAGCCGGCGAGGTTATCTATGTTTACAGCAGCTCGGCCGTCTTTCGCACCGTCGATAACGGTCAAACCTGGGAGTCCGCCGGGGGAAGCCTGGCGGGCACGGCCTCTGTCAGCGCCTTCGCAGTCTGCGAGGGAACACCCGAGACGATCTATGTAGGCGTCAACAGCTACCCCGGCGATTATTACGGGGTTCTGAAGAGCACCAACCAGGGCGGGGGGTGGAGCTGGGTTTACCAGGCCCGGGACAACCTGCTCATCTCCGACAACCTGGTCAATCCCGGCTGGCTGAATGAGTATTACGGCCCGAGCTGGCCCGGAAATCCTATCGACCTGGGTGTCTGCCCCGCCGACCCGGACATCTGTTACTCCACCGATTACGGCCGCACCATAAAAAGCGAGAACGGCGGCACCACCTGGGAGCAGGTGTACACGGACAAGCAGGCGGACGGCGGTTATCGTTCGCGCGGGCTGGAAGTAACCGGCAGTTACGCAGTCTTTTTCGATCCCAACGACAGCCTTCACCTGCTGCTGCCCACTACCGATATCGGGTTTGTGCACTCCTATAACGGTGGAGAAAGCTGGGTCCACGGGATCAGCGGCATCCCCACAAACTGGCGCAACACCTGCTACTGGCTGGAGTTCGATCCCGAGGTGGAGGGCCGTGTCTGGGCCGCCTGGTCCAGCGCCCACGACCTGCCCCGTAACAAGATGTTCCGCGACGGCGGCCTGAATCCCTCCTCCCAGGGTGGAGTCGCCGTTTCCGACAATGCCGGGGCCACCTGGCGGCCCTCGAACTCCGGCATGTATGCCAACTCGGTCATCACCCACCTGCTGATCGACCCCGACAGCCCGACCGCTTCCAGGACCCTTTACGCCTGCGCCTTCCAGAAGGGGGTTTACAAGTCCACCGACGGCGGCGGGGCCTGGAGCCTGGCCAACAACGGCCTGGGCAGCAACCTTAATTGCTGGCGTATCACCCGCCTGCCGGACGGCACCCTGTACCTGCTGGTTTTCCGGAACCGCCTGGACAACGTGGATTACGACGGCTTCCTCTACCGCAGCGACAACCAGGCCGTATCCTGGGAGGTGGTCGCTTTGCCGGAGGGCTATAACTCGCCCGGCGACCTGGTTTACGACCCGGACAATCCCCGGCGGATGTACCTGTGCTGCTGGCCCTGGAAATTCGAGTACGATCACGACATCCGGGGCGGGGTGCTGCTCACCGAGGACGGCGGTACTACCTGGGAACAGATTTTCGACGAGTCGGCCCATATCTATGCGGCAGCGTTCGATTCCCACGACCACTCGATAATCTACCTGGGCACTTTCGACAACTCTATCTGGCGCAGCGACGACCGCGGCGAGACCTGGCAAACCGTGCCGGGCTTCAATTTCAAGTGGGGCTACCGACCCTGCCCGGACCCCTATAACCCCGGGATGCTCTACATGACCACTTTCGGCGGCGGGGTTTACTACGGACCGGCTGCAGGTGCCGCCCCCAGCCCGGATATCGTAAACAGCGACTTTTTCAAATGGAAGTGATGACTGCAGCTTTCCGAACCGCAGTAACTGCGGAAAACCACGGTTATACGCCTGTCCGGTTTATGAAATAATCCTTTATTTTATCCTTGCAGGAATAATATCTTATGTTTAGCAGCGTGTTTTTTCAACAATGGTTTAGCCCGAATTATTAATAATTGCCGGTTATGTACGCTTTAAATGTAGCGACTGTCTTGAAAATCAAGACTGAATACAGCTAATGGGGTCATTTTTC
>CAZSTM010000540.1:0-2929 GCA_964609635.1 uncultured Gemmatimonadales bacterium | reverse complement strand
GGCATAAACGGTTCCGAGGTTGTTGTCCAGGCCCGGAGCATCCGGATCGAGGCGATGCACCCGTAAAAGAAGTTGTAGAGCCCTGTCGGCCCGGCCCGTCCGGCCCAGCAGTGCCCCGTAGTCCGAGAGCAGGGCGAGATTATCCGGATAGAGCTCCAGCGCCTTTTGGTAAACTGCAGCCGAGCTGTCGGTCTGACCGAGTTGTGAATAAAGCCGGCCAAGCTTGACAAGTACCATGATATGATTGGGAGCCAGTTCGAGGGCCTTCCGGAAGTGCTTGAGAGCTTCACCTGGGGCTCCCAGTTCGAGCAACGCCGATCCCAGCAGGTAACGGGCTTCTCCTTCCTCTTCCAGCTCTTTCCATTGATTGTCCAGAATGAATAAAGCCTCTCGGTATTTCTTGGCCCAGATGAGCACCTTGGCCAGGTTAATTAGACCGCTGCGGAAATATTCCGGGGGCAAGGAATCCATCGTCTCGCGGTAGAGGGAGTCGATCTCATCCGAATCGGGATAGTTCTCTTGCTGAGCCAATCCCTCTTCATACATCCACTCCAGGATCGCCAGGGCGATCTCCAGGTGTCCCGCCGGCAGGGGATGGATATGATCCACCAGCAATTCTCCACCTATCAGGCCTCCGGGTGAGAGTCGGCGGAAAAGCTCCGGCAGGATCAGAAGGTCCGGGTCGTCGGTGCCGGCTGTCTCCTGTCTTAGTATCCTGTGAATCGGCTCCTGCGCGCGCAGGGGACAGACATCGAGTTCCCGGGCCCGCAACAGGTGCTCCATTGCGGCGGCCGTGTCACCGGCTTCGAGGCAAACCCGGCCCAGGTAGTAAAAACAGTCGGCTGAAAGGGAATCGATGGCCACGGCTTCTCTAAAGCGTTCGACACCCTCGTTGAGCCGGCCCTCTTCCAGGAGACGGAATCCCTGCGCCACCGTACTGACCAGGCGTTCGCGGCTTCGTTTGTCCAGATCGTCGCGGCCCTGGCTCTTGAACGGCGAAAAACTCTTGATATTGTCCACCGGCTCGAGAAATACAATCGGCACTCCGGCCTGAGTGCAAAGCCGTTTCATCCTGGCCACATTGTAGTGGAAATGCTTGAAAACTCCCCGTGAAAACAGCGTATCACGCCGGTAGAGCTCCAGTCCGGCGCTGCGGTCCAGAATCGTCTGTACCTCGGGTGAGAGCATCTGGGGGCCCTCCCGGGAACCGCCGGAGCTTGAAGTGCTTTTCGCCCTGATACCCTGGTAAGTGCGGGTGAGCAGTCTGTAAATTTTAAGCCGGGAGAGAGTCTCGCGCGCTTTGAACACCAGTGAGGATTGATCGCGTAAGTCCGGGTAGGTGCGGGCTTCGAGGAACTCGTTGTGCCCGGTATAGACCACGAACAGGTCCGGCTCATAGTTCAGCAGCTCCTCGAGGATGGTAACCACCCGGTAGCTGGCGTAACTGATTCCGCCGGCGTTTATCACCTCATAGCGCATCTGGGGCTTATGCTCGCGGCTCAAGAGCTTCCGCAGCCAACCGGAAAAAGAGGTGGCATCCTTGTAAGGGCGGCCGTAGGTGGTGGATCCTCCAAGGCAAAAAATTCGGATGGTGCCGGGATTTTTCCTGGCCGCGAAATCCTGGGGATTGAACCACCTGAGTTTGCCCGGGGCGGTTTTCATCCTTAGAGAACCGTCGGTGTCACGGTAGGGAACAAAAAGAGGATGGATCGCGGAGAATCCCAGGAAAGGGTCGCCCCCGGCGGGAGGTTCAACGCCCACGGGGAGCAATCGCAGCACTATTTCGAGAATAACAAACAGAGAGAACCCGAAAAGAATCAGCAGCGCCCGCTGCCGTGCGTTAATTTTTTTTGGGCGAGTCTTACCGGCCGGAGTTTTATTCCCGACCGAACCGGGTTTACCCGCCGCGCCGAATTTTTTCACCATGGGTCTGAACCCTCTGGAGGTTCCGCGATAATCCCGGCTGCCACCGGCGATTGACAGGCGCACCGGCAGAGCCGACAGATGTCAACGGATATTATAATGATATGTCCGGCCTTACGCAAAAAAAAGCAAAGAGATAACCTGTGCTGCAAGGCGTGAAAGGATAGAAACAGAGGCACAGAGGCACGAAGGCACAGAGGAAAATCGCCTTCTGGCACGTAGGGGCATAATTTGGCAAAGCAGCGTACAAGAATCAATAAAACAGGCGGCATCCGAGCAGATAGCCGGATGACGCCTGTTTGTTCTGGTGCCGGCGGGCGGACTCGGACTTAATGTTCATCAGGGTCATAATCGCCCTGGATAGGACACCGGCCATAGCCAGCCGGCTCGCGCCAGTGTGCCGGAGGTCATGCCACCTGAGGGCCGGGTTAATACCGGCCTTCTCTTTTGCCCTGTTAAATGAATCCCTTAAATCGAAATAACGGGTTCCTGTCTTGGGATTAGTCAAAACAAAGGAGCTGCGGAAATGCCGGGGCAAGGAATTTAGAACCTCATATACAGATAGATCGTTGGATAGCGGGCTTTATTTTGGATAATTCTTGGGAAATTCAGGTGGGTGAGTCCGGGTTATGATTTCAGGAATCGTTTTCGGGGGGTAGGTCAAGGGAAACGGTCAAACGTGAAACTCTGAGGGCGAGAAAGGTTTTTAACCTCGGGAAAGGAGGGATAAAAAAAAGTTACAATTACTTAAAACTACACCTTAATTTATAACACCAACTGTTAGAATGCATAAGTATATATTAAAAGCGGAAGCCTCCGGTGATACAGATAGCTTGTAAGATCAAGCGGTCGGACCGGCACACTGCCGTCCGAAATCAATTATCACCAGGAGGCTCCCATGGATTCAATTTATTACATTGGCCTGGACATACACAAGAAGACGATAGCTTATTGTGTAAAACGCTCTGACGGTGTACTAATCCGGCAGGGAACGGTTTTCGCGGAG
>CAZSTM010000539.1:0-2930 GCA_964609635.1 uncultured Gemmatimonadales bacterium | reverse complement strand
GCGTCATAGTCAATCTTAATCATCAATATTAAAAACAGTTCACCATTATTTCATGGAGGTGACCAATCGCAACAATTGAGTTGTCAGCTTTATTTTTCAGGCTTAAGCAGAACATTCCTGTTGCCTTGAGGAGGCTATATGAGAATGAACATTAGAAAGTTATCAGCCGGTATATGGGGAGCGTTGATGGCTGTTTTTCTTGCGGGAGGTTTTCTTCTTGCCCAGACGGATACAGGCAAGATCGAAGGCTTTGTCCGCGATAAGGATACCGGACAGCCGCTTTCCGGTGCACAGATGTCGGTCGAGGGAACTCGTCTGGGAAATATTACCACGGAAGACGGTTACTACTTTATCCTCAATGTGCCGGCGGGATTACACGATGTAAAGTGCAATTACACCGGTTATCAGACTACCACCCAGACCAGTATTCGTATCCTGGCCGGCCACACCGCCACCATTGATTTCAATATCAGCGGAACAGTAATCGCCATCGAGGGGATTACTATCGAGGCCGCGGCCGAGCCTTTGATCGTACGCGACAACACCATGACCAAGCAGAGGCAGACCGCGGAACAGATCGAGGCTCTGCCGATTTCGAACCTCGACGCACTGATAAACATGCAGGCCGGAGTGCAAGGTCAAAGCGGGGGACGGATTTCCATCCGCGGCGGCCGTGTGGGCGAAGAGGCGGTTTATGTTGACGGGGTGCTGGTGAAAAATTTTGCCCAGGAATCCCTGATGAACCCCGTTCTTTCCAATACCTCACTCTCTCAGCTCATGCCCCAGCTTCAAGGACATGAGCCGGACAACAGCCCCCTGGATGTGAATCTCAATGCGATAGAGGAAATAACCATCATTACCGGCGGGTTCCAGGCCGAGTACGGCCTGGCGAAAAGCGGTGTGGTAAACATAGTCACCAAGGAAGGTGGAGTGGATTACCGCGGCCGGGTGCGCTATCGCACCGACGGGGTCTTGCCGCGTACCATGGATTTCGGATTTAACGAGCTCGAGGGCAGTTTCGGCGGCCCGGTACCTTTTGTGCCCTATACCTTTTTCCACGGTTCGGTGCAGGCGCAAGGGCGTGCCGATTATTCGCCGGCGGACACCAGGGAAAAGTTCGGTTTCCACAATATCAACCAGGAAGTGGTTAACCGCATCAACGCGGTTATCGGACCCACCCATGCGCGCAAAGCCGACCTTGCCGAGTTCGAGCAGGTTTTCGATATAATGGGCATGCCCAACCCCGCCCGCAGGGAAGGCAATATCGGAGATTATTACTCCGTCGCCGAGAAGATTACCAGTTCTCCCATCGAGGGGCTCAAGCTGCTCCAGACCCTCAATCACGACCGTAGCCAGCGCATAGACTACAGTTGGAGCCGTTCTTTCTACTGGCAGGGCAACATCCTCGATCGCAAGCGGACAACCAATTTCATGGTCGGCGCCGACTGGACCATCCAGAAAAGCGGCACCCGCAGCTCCAACCTTCAGGTCCGCGCCTCCTACATGAAAGACAGGACAGTGGTCGGCCAGCCCTGGGAGCATTCCCTGTATGACCGGAAAACTTTCGGCGGCTTCGGCTGGGAAGATATCCAGACCTGGGGCGAGGCGGCCAGGTTTGACCTTTATAATTCCCTGCTCTACGATCCCTGGTACAACGAGATCGAGGACTGGCCCTCCGGTTGGATCCTGGAAACGCTGGATCGGAACCTGAATGGTACTTTCGACTTCATGGAGGATGAAAATCTGGAAGTGGTTAACGAAGTAAGTACGGAGTCGATGCAGGCGGATTTCGGATTTCTGGCTTCAGAGTTGGGTATCTCCCGCTGGGGACGCAACGATCCGGAGACTCATCGGGGTCCCTGGGGAATTTCCAACTCCGTGTTCAATGACGGCGGCCAGGGGGGTACCTACTTCGAACGTCGGGCGTATAATCCGTTTGCCCAATCCAAAGATAACAAGTATGGCGTCAAGGTCGACTTCGACAGCCAGCTCGACCGTCACAATCGCCTGAAGGTCGGTATGGACTTGCAGGCCAGCGACAATTACAACTACGACGGCGGATATTCTTATCCTCCGGCGACCCTGCTCGATAACCAGCCTTACATTCTGAGTGCCTACCTCCAGGACCGTTTCGACCTGAGCGATTTCGTCTTGGACCTCGGTCTACGGATGGATCACATGGATCCCAAGGGAGACGAGGCTACCTCTCTGAGGAATTACCCCGGGGAGATGGCCAGTAAGCATACGCGCAAGATCACCGAGTTTTCACCCAGGGTGGGAGTGGGATTCCCGGTAACCGACCGCACCCAGGTGCGTTTCAGCTTCGGTCACTTCTACCAGCCGCCCTCGTGGCGCATGCTGCTGCGAGGCGACCGCCTGATGCAAGGTCAGGCCGTGCTCGACATGAGCCGCACAGTCAGTTTCGAGGCCGGATTCACCGCCTTGCTGGCCGAGAACCTTACTGTCGACGTCGTAGGGTATCATAAGGACATCCAGGGTGATTTCGCCTATCGCCAGTACATCATCCCGCCCGGAGACCTGGGCACCACCACGGTGACCAACATGGCCTACGCCAATGTCAAGGGCGCGGACTTCGACTTCAACATTCGAGTCAGCAATTATTTCACCGGCCGCCTCAGCTATGCGCTGCAGTTTGCGCGGACCACCGAGACGGAGCCGGGTACCAAGGAGACATCTCTTATTTCTCAGAAGGACCCGATCACTCAGGAACTTCAGTACCTGCCCTCTTTCGAGGATCCTCTGGGCTACGACCGCACCCATTCGATAAACGCCCAGACCTACCTGAGTCTGCCTGCGGATTTCCGTCAGGGCACCTGGGAAGGCAGGATTCTCGGCCATGTCAACGCCGCGCTGATATTCAGGCTTAACACCGGTTCTCCTTATGACTTGCATTACCAGGGAGGCAGGAC
>CAZSTM010000538.1:0-2930 GCA_964609635.1 uncultured Gemmatimonadales bacterium | reverse complement strand
GTGTCTGGGAAAACGGGAAAGGCGCCCCCTCTGCCAAGTACCTAATGAAACTAGCGGAAATCCTTGAAATCAGTATCGACCGGTTGACATCTCCATCCGGTGTCAGCAGTGCTGTCTTGGCCGCGCAAGAACAAAGATTCTCCTCTTTTACTATGCCTTATTCCAGCGGAAGCGGGCAGAATCAGTTTCAACCGGGCATGCCCGGTCTGCTCTCTCAGGGATTGGCCGAGAGCCATTCCATGAAACTCATCATAGCCTATTTAGAAGAAATTATCAATCTGCTGAGACAAACTCCCCAAGAACTCCGGCCTCTAAGACAGGTAGCCGACAGCAGACTTTATGGAGTCCCCGCTCAAGAGAGGCTGTCGGTTCCCCTGCCGCCACCCGGCCTGCCGACGGAAGCCCGCAACAGTTGGGAGAGAAATGCCACGGCCTTGCTGCAATGGTTACAGTCGGGAATTAGTTTCTGGGTTCCACTTTGGGCTTTGGAAAAGTTCTGTCGCGAAGTAGAGGCATCCAAGCCGGTCAACGATCCAAACGTAACCTCCAATATTCTTAAAGAGTTTCTGGAACGGGGTAAGAGTTAATCTGCAATCCCGGCCCGGGGCTGTTTTCTTCTCTCTTATCTGAACCGAAGACTCTGAACCATAGAACGATTCATGAGCCTTGAATCGTCTGCACCCCAATCCGTCTCTTTTACGTCCTTCGTGTGATCGTGCGATTGTCGAAAGCTGGAAGCGCCTTGGTGACCCGGTGTGCCTTATTTTACCGGAGCGACAGGATATCCTCTGTGCCAAGTTCGGATTAATGAAAAAAAAGAAAAAAGGGACCGCAAGACCGTTCAAAGCTCAACAAGAACTGGATCGAATACTGGCGAGCTTGAATGGAGAGGTGGATTATACATTTGACCATCGGCGCCGCAAAGAACCTCTGTTCAGGCCGCAGGTGCTCTCTGTAGCCGGCAACCGCAACCTGTTTAACCGTCTGGCCTGCCGGGATTACCATTACCTGCGAAACCTTCCGATACTTGCTGCGGAGAAGATTTTACCTTTGCTGCTCCCCCAATCCATCTGGGGCCGGGCACGGAACGGCCACGGGATGTTCTGCGACGAACTGGGCAGGCCGCTGCTGTTCCCCGATGCCACCTTCGAGAACGTGATAACCGGGATCGGCACGGAAGAACTGGGAATCCACACTCTGGAGGTCAAAGGCCGCCGGCAGAGGCTGCTGGACAACCTTGAGGACTTCCTGCTGCGCTGCCTGAAAAAGGAACGGATCACTTTCGGCCCGCCGGATAATGAATCGAGCAATCCCCTGGGAGTAACTTTCCTCGAAGGCATTTCACTGAATACTGCGGATTTCCTCAAGGGTTTCGAGCTCGGGGTCATGATGGACAACTGGCGCCATCGGCAGCGTACGGCCAAGCATTTCAAGGTAACCCTGCGAGGCGAACCTCTGATCCTGGGAGGCGGGGAAAGCCTGCTGGTCGACTACCACCGCTTCCTTCAGGCCGGATGGACCGAGCAGATAGCCGCCAACGAAGTCCAAACTCCCGAAACCCTGCGAAAGCTCCGACAACTCGAGGTAATTGTCGCCCAAAAAGATAAAACTCTCTCCGGCGGCAAGCCGGTGGGCTTGTATTTCCGCAGAATGGCGGGGCCTGGGATAAGCGATGACGCCGCAATTGTCTTTATAGGGAAAACTTACGGGACAGATGCCATGTTCGGCTGCTTTGTGGCGGATGCAGCCGACACTTACGACAAATACCTCGAAAACTATGTCGAGGGCGGCACAGATGAAAAACTGCTGCAAAACCTTCAACCTAGGATGCATGATGCAGGCGGGAGCTCGGTTTTCGACCAGGAGATCCGCCGCTTGATTTATTTCAGCGCCAAGGCCAATGATCCGCCGGTCGATGTCAGCAGCAGCCACCGGCGGCTGATTCAAATCGAGCCTGGAGCGAAAAAACCGACCCTTCTTAACCACATGACCTATGTCAACGGCGGGAAGCCGACCCGCATACCCATGGGTTACAACCGTTACGACAGCAAGCGATTTTACGCCGGCATGACCGACAGAGCCGCCATCCTTCGCCTGGGGTGGTAACCTGGGGGTGCTCGAGCATCCGGTGAAAGCCCGGCAGGAGGATCAGGTTTTGGTTTCGCGGCAGTAATCAGGGCTTATAGCAGAATAAACGGGGGTGTTACCAGGCAGGTAAAAGGGTGCGGGCATTTAATGTCCGGAGATTACAAAAAGCATTACCCTTAGACTTCTCTTAACCAGTCTTGCTTCCTCACACAACTCCACAAGCCCATTACGCAAACGGTTGGTAGAGCGATTGTCCATCCTCAGGCTCCATTTCTCAGGTGTGCTTTAAGCTGTCATCGACCGCCACGGAATACCACTGTGATCCGGGCATCTAATCCGGGTGAAAATTCAGAAACCGTGGTGCAAGGCCAGAGAAACCCGCTCGTCAAACTCATCTTCACAATTCTGCACAAGCAGTTCCCCACGCAGGCTAAAACCGCCGGAAAACCGGTAGAGCACGCCGATTCCCAGATGGGTTGCAACCCGGGTGTCGGAATCGAACCCGGCTTCATCATCACCGCTCAGGCGAACCACTCCCCCGCCTCCTTTAATGAAGGGCAGGAGGCTGATACTTTTCAACGGCAGCGGGCACAAGAGACTCAAGTCAAGGCTCGTGCCTTTCCGGTCGTCTTCCATTAAAATGCTCCCGCCTTCCAGTTCCAAACCGAAACCGGCCAGGATTCTCGGGAACCAGCTAACGGCCCCTCCCAGGGTAAAATTCCGCTCTTTGAAATACATTCCGCTGAATACGTGAAAACCGTACGAATAAGCCGAAAGCGAACCCGCTCCAAACGCCCCGGCCCCCGTGCCCTTTCCGATTCTCTTCCCGGATGGGCCAATCC
>CAZSTM010000537.1:2260-2939 GCA_964609635.1 uncultured Gemmatimonadales bacterium | reverse complement strand
TACGCGAGGTCATGTTCAAGGGGCTGGCCAGAACTCTGCAGGTGACTCTCTGCACGCCCATAGATTACACGCCTTACCATCAGGAGTGTATCGACGAAGGTGTGCTGCTCACCGATGATTACGATGACTTCGACATGAGCAGGATGATAGTCAAGACCCCGCTTGCGCACGAGCATTACTACCAGGCGATCCGCGACATGTACGGGGTGGCGGTTCACCCGCTTTTCCTTCTGCGGCAGCTGCGCTTTCTGGCCTCCATGCACAAGCGCGACTGGCAGTTTGTCTTCACCTATGGCTGGCGGGCCCTGCGCCGCGTAAGGCAGCATATCTACAACCTGACCAGGGCGGGTACTTCCGGGGGTGACGGCTCGGGCGGCGAAGAGTCGGCAAAATAGAGCGGCCGGGAATTTACTATGACGTGTATCGAGAAAAGTTAAAGGGCTTGTTTCTCGCGGCAAGCCCTTTTTGGTTTAAGATGTTGGATGGCAAAATGGCAAATATTTTAGAAAGTTCTTAATATTTATAATTTTAAAGGGAAATAAAAATGTTAAGATTTTATTTCGATTTTTACAGATCTGTACCGAAATTTTTTATTACCGCTATATTCTCTGCTGCACTTATTTCTCTCATAGTATCACCAATAGGATTCTTTCATTATATAAGAATTTCCTTTGAAAAT
>CAZSTM010000537.1:0-2250 GCA_964609635.1 uncultured Gemmatimonadales bacterium | reverse complement strand
GGTGGCGGATCGGGACAGTGGCGTAGGGGCGAGGCATGCCTCGCCCGATGTTCGGGCGACCGATCGGTCGCCCCTACGGGCTCGTTCAGCGTGTATGGTAAAAAAACGTAATCGAACTTTCGAATTACAGCACTTGGTATTATAAAATTAAGCACCATTTTGCTAATAGGTAACCCAAGGAGAGCAAATTGACGGAAAAGAAAAGCAAAAACTCGGCAAGCGCCGATGTCAAGACAGTAGAACGTCTGCAGGAAGCACATCAGAGAATTCACCACGAGATCGGCAAGGTTATCGTGGGCCAGCGCACGGTGATCGACCAGATGGTAGTGTGCCTCCTGGCGCGCGGGCACAGCCTGCTGATCGGCGTGCCGGGGCTGGCCAAGACCTTGATGATCAGCACCCTGAGCCAACTGCTGGACTTGAGTTTCAACCGCATCCAGTTCACTCCCGACCTGATGCCCTCGGATATCACCGGCACGGACATCCTGGAGCAGGAAAGCTCCGGCCCGGGCACAGACGGGACCGGGAGAAAGTTCGCTTTCCACCGCGGGCCGGTTTTCGCCAACGTGGTCCTGGCCGATGAGATTAACCGAACCCCTCCCAAGACCCAGGCGGCCATGCTGCAGGCCATGCAGGAGCACCAGGTGACCGCCGGCGGGCATACCTATCACCTGGATGAGCCCTTTTTCGTGCTGGCCACCCAGAACCCCATCGAACAGGAGGGCACCTATCCCTTGCCCGAGGCCCAGCTCGACCGTTTCATGTTCAGCCTTTCGGTCGAATACCCCTCCCGGGAAGAGGAAGTCACCATCGTGACCAATACCACCAGCCGCTACACGGAGGAAGTGGAAAAAGTCATGGCCGCACAGGAGATTATATCCCTGCAGAAACTGGTGCTGCGCGTGCCGGTGGCCGAGGCGGTGGTGAGCTATGCGGTGGAGCTGGTGCGCGCCACCCGGCCCCAGGAGCCGGATGCGCCGCAGTTTGTCAGGGACTGGGTCAGTTGGGGGGCCGGCCCCAGGGCCTCGCAGTACGCCATCCTGGGCGCCAAGACCCTGGCCGTGCTGGACGGGCGATACACCCCCGGCGAACAGGATGTGCGCGCCTGCATCCTGCCGGTTCTGCGCCACCGGGTGATCACCAATTTCAACGCCGAGGCCGATGGAATCGGGGTGGAAGAAGTTCTCCGCCGCCTGCTGGAGGAAAAAGGTTGAGCGTTCAGACCAGAGAAATGCTGGACCCCCTGGTGGTCTCCCGCCTCGGCAACCTGGAGCTGGTGGCCAGGCTGGTGGTAGAGGGCTTTATTACGGGTCTTCACCGCTCCCCCTACCACGGGTTCAGCGTGGAGTTCACCGACCACCGGCCGTACATGCCCGGCGATGAGCTAAAACACATCGACTGGAAGCTCTACGCCAAGACCGACCGCTACTATATCAAGCAGTTCGAGGAGGAAACCAACCTCAAAGCCTACCTGCTGCTGGATTCCAGCCGCTCGATGGCCTACGCGGGCGGCGGGTCTTTAAGCAAGCTGCGCTACGCCGTGCTGCTGGCGGCCAGCCTCAGCTACCTGCTGCTTCGTCAGCGGGACGGCGTGGGGCTCGCCCATTACGACGAGGTGCTGCGCCACTTCATTCCCCCCAGGGCCCGGATGGGACAGCTCAACCTGCTGCTCTCCACCCTGGAAAAGGTCGAATGCGCCGGTCTAACCCGGCCCCTGCCCATATTCCGCGAGCTGGCGGAGCGCATTCACCGAAGAGGCCTGATCGTGGTGCTCTCCGATCTGCTTTCCGATGCCGAGGACACCCTGCGCTCCCTGAAATATTTCAGGCACCACAAGCACGAGGTGATAGTCTTCCACCTGCTGACCCCGGATGAGATAAGCCTGGCGGGCGCAGGAGAGGTCACCTACCGCGACATGGAAACCCAAGAAATTCTCCAGGCAAATTCCTGGGATATCAAGCAGGCCTATGATGACCGTATGGGCCGGATGATCGCAGAGTACCGGAGAAGATGCCGCGAGGCGCTTATCGATTACCAGCTTATCTCCACCGGCACCCCTTTTGAAGCGGCCCTGTTCTCTTTTCTTGAAAAGAGGATGCGGATAGGATAATTTTTTAACTGCTTTAGTTAAAAAGGGTTTAAGGGTTCACTTAAACCATAATATTAAGATAAATCACCCCGGGACGGACAGCATTGCTGTTAAACCGCTCCCGGGGTTTTTTATATTCTAGGGAGATTATCTACCGCCTC
>CAZSTM010000536.1:0-2941 GCA_964609635.1 uncultured Gemmatimonadales bacterium | reverse complement strand
AATGTGTCGTGCTACGCACGGATCTCCGCCATGCTTTGCATGGCTCCGGTTCGCTCCGCTTCGGTTACGCAGGCACCCCTCTCAAGAGGGGAATTTCCTTCCAGTCCCCTCTTTATATTAAGCTGAATCGTACAGGGACATTTCTGTGAATAATACAGGCTAAAAGCGCCCTGTCCCCGGGCACCCTATCCTTTCACCGCTTTCCCGAACGCTTCAAGCGCAGCTTTTAGCTGCGGCCTGGATACATCCAGGTGAGTGACCAGCCTCATCCGGCGGTGTCCCATCGGATCGGCAAGCACCGAGAGACTTTCCAGCCGCCGCGAAATCTCATCGGCATCCGGGGCGGGCGGCCCCACCTCGAAGATGATTATATTCGACTCCACGGTCTCCACCTCCACCTTCAAGCCGGGAATTTCCGCCAGGCCTTCGGCCAGGAAACGGGCGTTTTGATGGTCTGTTATCAACCGCTCGATATTGTTCTCCAGGGCGTACAGCCCGGCCGCGGCCAGTATTCCCACCTGGCGCATGCCGCCGCCGAAAAGCTTGCGTACTCTGTGCGCTTCCCGGATAAAATCTTTCGAGCCTACCACCACCGAGCCCACCGGGGCGCCCAGCCCCTTGGACAGGCAGAACATCAGGCAGTCGAAGCCTTCGGTCAGGGCGGCCACATCGGTATCCAGGGCCGCTGCGGCATTGAATATCCGCGCCCCGTCCAGGTGTACCGGCAGGCCGTTTTTTTTAGCCACCGCCAGCACAGGGTCCAGCTCCTTTCGGCCGGAAACCCTGCCGCCGGCCACGTTGGCCGTATTCTCCAGGCTGATACACCCTGTGGGCGCCACGTAATAAATCGGCGGATGGATCGCCTCTTCCACCTGAGCCGCGGCAGGCATGCCGGCGGGACCATCGACCACGCGGGGCATGAGCCCGGACAGGGCCGCCATCGAGGAAAGCTCGTAATTGTAGATATGGCTCTGCCGGTCGCAGATAACCTCGCTGCCCGGAGTTGCAAGCACGGACAGGCAAACGGCGTTGCCCATCGAGCCGGTGGGGACAAAAAGCCCCGCCTCACGGCCGAACATGCCGGCAGCGCGCTCCTGGAGCGCGTTCACCGTGGGGTCCTCCCCGTAAACGTCATCCCCCACCTCGGCCCCGGCCATTGCCTCTCTCATCTTTTGAGAGGGCCTGGTAACCGTATCGCTTCTAAGATCGATCCATTTTTCCACTTAACTCCTCCGTCGTATATAGGGGTTGGCATAACAGTACAGACAGCCGCAGCGGCAGGGTTGTTCGCGATAGTTTCCCACGTCGATGCTCAGATGGCACAGGCATCCGGACGAGCGGCGCTGTCCCCGGTCCGGGGCCGCGCTCAGGGATCCGCCGTAGAGCTCCATCAGGAGATGGTGATCGATGCAGCCTGAGCCCCTGAGGTTATCGATCCCGGCCCGGGCCAGCTGTTTCTCACAGCAGGTAAACAGGGTAATTCCTCGGCCTGCGGCCTGAGCGGCCATGCTGGAGGCTGTCTGTTCCATCTCCGGGTGCTCCGGGTAGAGGAAGCGGAAGCCGGGAATCAGCTTCTGCCGGGCTTCGATCTTGCGGTAAGGGTCCATGAAAGAGATCGTGCAGGCTTCCAGGCCCAGGCCGGCGGCGAAATCCAGCAAGCTTTCAAACTCCGACAGGTTGTCGTGCCGCCTGCCGCCGCTTTCATAGCAGACCACAGGGTCGAACCGCCAGCGCACGGCCCGCGCGCCGAATATCCCGACCAGCAGCTTCATCTGCTCCTTGCGCTCGGCAAGCGGAGGGACGCCGGGTTCCAGCAGAGCGTTTTCGCTGTTGAGGGTAAACTGGAAAAAAAGCCGCCGTCCTTTAAGCCTGGAAAGGCGCTCGAGCAGCGGACCGTAGTTCTTGGACCAGAACACGATCGAGTGCACCGAGGATTCGCCGGCCGGGACCTTTCGCGCCCGGCCGTTGAACGGGTTGACCAGGCGGAAGTGGCCGGCATCGAGCCGGCTGATAAACCAATCCGCATAGAAAGCGGGGATGTCGGTGCGTCGACTGGCGGAAATTACAGTTTGCATTTTATCCTGAGATAGAAAAGCCGGAAGGGAAAATATGGTGACTGCTTGAGTTTCAAGCTCATTCGGTTTATATTGGCTGAAAGCTCGCTGTCGGGTTGTCGCCCGGGCGGTTCTACTTCCGGGAGCCGATGGTTACGCCCCTGTTGCCTGCGTAATCCCGGTAGAGAAGAATTCGCTGCCGGTGATCGTATCTTCCCTGGTAACCGTAGCTCCTGCGGCTGCCGGTGGACCGAACGGCGGCCCCGCGGGACCCGTAGCTTTGAGTGTAATTATAAGAGACCCGGTTATTTCGGCTCTCAAAACGGCTATGGGAGACCGTACGCCTCCCGGCACAGGTGTACCGGTAAGACGACCGGGCACTGTAGCGGCAGGCGGGGTTATAGAACCTGACCTGGTAATTGTACCCGGAGCCGTAAGGCCACTTGTACAGTTTGCCCGGGGACTGGAGCCCGGCATTCCCGGCGTCAAGCTCGCCAGGCGCGGCCAGGGCGGCTATGGCCAGTAAAGCTGCCAGTATCCCCGGTATTTTCATTATATATCCGGACAAAATGACCTCCTCTTTTAACATACACAAAATATGCCGAATGTCAAGCTGCCGCCTGGCTGCCGCACTGCTTTTCACCTTTTTTCTGCCATACACTGCTTTAGCCGACCAGGACCGGGAACAGCCTCAATCCCAGGTTTCAAGCCCGGTAACCGACCGCCTGCCGCCGGGTTTTCTGGACTCTACCGCAGCGGATTCGACCGCCGGTACGGACACCCGGGTAAAGTCGCCAGGGGGGGCTGTCCTGCGCGCGCTGGTACTTCCGGGCTGGGGGCAGTTTTACACCGGGCATCCTGTCCGGGGAACCGCGGCGGCCGTTCTC
>CAZSTM010000535.1:0-2964 GCA_964609635.1 uncultured Gemmatimonadales bacterium | reverse complement strand
ATTTTGCTTCAGGCCTATCTCCTGCCGAAATTGGGGATCTCGACGTGACTGAGAACAAGTTGCCGGGTGGGCAATCCGGAGCAGAACATCACAGAAATCAATAAAAAGGCACCTCCACAATGATCGTTCCCGAATAGGGAATCATGGGAGCACATCGTCAAGAGCCTAATAGCGCCGACCCTCACAGACGAGAGGGCCGGCTTTTTTAGGCGAACATCATCCCAGGGTGAAGGTGATCTTGACGAGCACCTCGTTTCCTCCCTCCCGGGCCTGGAACTGCAAGGCCGTGAGCATCTTTACCGTGCAGCGCGCAAAGTCCTCAAATCTGCTTTGATCTCCTCGCATAGAGGCATTTTTTACTCGACCGTCCGGTTCCACAACCATGGTGAAGACGACCTCGCCCTTTGGGCAGGATCCTGACCCTTCCCTATAACAGGTATTGATGGCAGCCAGAGCGCTTTCTATCACCGTTTTAAACGGGTGCACAAGCGCTCCTCCAGAAACCGCAACCTCTTTCACCGCCATATGGATCTTCTCAGAAGCCTTATCAGAAGTCGATGTTTCGTCCTTTGATTGCAGCTGCCCTCTTCCAGGGGTACATTCTCGGGCTACGGTTAAGGGGACAGCGCCAAAGATCTGAGCTTTGGTCTTAAAGGACATCTCGTTCCCCACTGCCAGGTCGGAGACACCCTGCGGCAGGGGAAGGGGCTGTTTGACCGTGACCGTCTGGCCGTCCGCCGCCCGAATCTGAGTGTCCACCGCAATAAAGGAGGTATGCGCGGTCAAGAGGTTGTAAGTCAGCCCGAGGCTCGTCACCTCTCTTACCCGCTCATCGTTCGGGCTCAGCCTGTTATAATCTGCCAGCAGCGTAATCCGGTGCCGAGCCCAGAGGTAGCGAAGGGCCGAGTTGGATTCCAAAGCCTTTACCTGAGCCGCATCGAGTTTTTCCGTGAATGATCCGGTGCCGGTAGCGCCCCGTACTTCAATACTGCCCCTGGGTTTGCCGCGCCATTTCCCGAACACGATCACAGGTCGATCGGCCAGTACGTCAGGGATGCTCGCAGGCTCGACGTCGTACACCTGGAATTGTCCGAAATCTACGGTAATCCCCGTGAGAACCGGCGACTGGATGAGTTTTCTGAACGTTTCCGCCGTTTCCGGTGCCTCTTCAGGTTTGGTGATGATAAAAGGTTCGCCCATGCCCACCCGTGCCATGCCTTCGATAAGGTGCCGGTTTACGGATGATCCGATCCCGAAGGGAAACACATTGGCGTTGCCCAGGTTGCTGCGGATCAGATCAAAGGCCTCCTCTTCCACAGACACATACCCGTCTGTGGCGAGTACGACACTGCGAGAGCATCCATCGGTCTTGGGCAGGGCAAGTGCCCTCTTGAGTGCGGGCAATAGTCTCGTGCCGCCTCCCCCGCGCTGCCTTTCGATTGTGGTTACGGCATGGCTGATATTCTCAGGGGTGGCAGGCAGAGACCGCTCCGACATGAGCGATGAACCTCCGGAAAAGAGCAGCACGTTGAACCTGTCTGTGGGGCGGAGCGTGCCTATGAGGTCTTTCAGGAGCTTCTTAGAGATATCCAGAGGAAAACCATGCATGGATCCTGATACATCCACGATGAATATGTACTCCCTGGGAGGAATCCGGAGTTGACTAACTCGTTTCGGCGGCTGCACCATGAGAAGGAAGAAATTCTCTTCTTTTCCCTCAAAGAGAAGCAATCCGGTTTCAATCCGGCCGCCTGCCAGCCGGTATTTCAAGATGAAATCCCGGTTCCCGCCGTATTTCTCCGACTGGTCCAGGTGTATGCGGGAAAAGGCAGGCCCATCATAGGTGATATCGACCTTATGGAAGGGACAGGTCACCTCCCGGATGGGCAAGCCCGAGGAGATATTCACTGCCATGTCAAAGGCATAGGTGGGCGGCTCTCCTTGATGAAGATAGGGGTTTTCCATCCAGGTCTCCCACGGGTCCGCATCACCCGCTGTTTGCTCGGAGTAGCGCGGTCCGACCACCGTGGGATAGGTGAATTCATAGACGGCGTCGGTAGGCGACAGCAGTTCCGTGTAGGTGAGCTCCACCCGTATGAGATCCGAGGGGAGGATGTTGGCCACGTTCATCCGGAATACATTGGGCCTGTGCTGCTCCAGAAGGGATGCAGTCTTCCCGGCCTGCTTTGCATCCTCGTATCGACGGCGGGCATCCTCGCGCTTTTCAATCTCGGCCGTAATGGCGCGCTCTCCGATGGTCATCCTCATCCCGTACACGGCCGCCCTCGTGGATGCGGGAAAAACGTATATGGCCTCGAGCGGCCTCTTTCCTTCATTTTTGTAGACCTGGGTCACCGACACATCAGCGATGACGCCCGATATGTTCACCGCTACGGAGGTGGATTTCAGTGGGAGCCGATCCACGTCTGGATCATCGCTTTTTACAAAAAAGTAGGGGGACAGCGTTTTCTCCCCGTCTGGTTCGGGGTGCGCGGAGGCGCCGAAACCAAAGAGAAGAAACCCCGCAACTATCAGTGCTGCCGCAATTCTTGTTCTCGTTCTCATGTTCTATCCCTCCTTGTCTGATTGTTTGCTTTTGACACCTTAGACAAGGAGGAGCGGCAAAAGTTCCAAAAGGATTTAGGGCAGGAGTTCAGGAATGGATTGCGGCTTTGCAGAAAACCCGCGTGCTCGCCATGCTCACGAAGAGAGCCTTCAGGCTGTTTACCGTGAAGGAGAGAGGAGCTGTATTCGAATACGAATAAGACCGTGCTCGTTCCCGGTAACGGCCCTGGGGGCACTCTGGAGGTCGCCCAGCTCACCTAACCGGCTATAGAAGGTGGTGAGATGTCCGGAGGGAATTTCAGCATGAATAGATAACGGCCTGTTGGAGAATTTTTCATAGTCTATGGATACCACTGTTCCCCCTACCAGCTCTATAATAACGGTCAAACTGAGAAGAAG
>CAZSTM010000534.1:0-2975 GCA_964609635.1 uncultured Gemmatimonadales bacterium | reverse complement strand
AGGGGCACAGGGCAGGGCTCGTTAGCGAAGGCGTTACGAGAGGGGATGTGGCCGTGCCCGTGAACGAGCCGGAGCGGAACGGAGACCCGCGCGAATGCGCGACACACTTGCGCCGCTTTACGTTTAACACGGCACAAAGGGGAAAGAAGAATACAGAATTAAAGAGAAAAATGAGATTGGTTGAGTTTTATCTGCGGTTAGGAGGGGATTCTGACTCCTGAATGCTCCATGTAATTACAGAGGTGAGTGCTTGGAACAGAAGAAGGTAGAAGAAATCAAGAAGATGCTCGAGATGGGCCACAGAGCCAAGGCCCGACTGCAGGAGTTTGTCGGCTCGAGTCACCCGGCGGACCTGGCCGATATTCTCGAACGACTCGAAGAGGAAGAGCGTAAGACTCTATTCAGTCTCCTGCCGGCGGAGGTGGCCTCGGAGACCCTGGCGGAAACCGAGGATTCCAAGCAGGAGGAGCTGATCGAGTCACTGGACGATGAGGCGCTGCACGAGGTTTTCGAGGAACTCAGCGATGACGATGCCACTGATATCGTGCAGGAACTGAGCGAGCAGCAGGCCGAACGGGTAATGCGGGTAATCGACGACGAGGATCTGGAAGATATCCAGACCCTGATGAAATACGGGTATGATACCGCAGGCGGTGTGATGACCGCGGAGCTGGTTTCGGTCAACATGGACTTGACCGCAGCCGAGGCCACCGAACAGGTAAGGTTGCAGGGCCGGGACATTCAATACTTCTTTTCGGTGTACGTGGTCGATGAAAATAATGTGCTGAAAGGCTGGATTTCGGTAACCGACCTGATTCTTGCCGATCCGAGAAGTCCGATCTCCGGTATAATGGAGACCGAAGTGGTAAAAGCGCCGCCGGAGATGGACCAGGAGGAGGTTGCCCGGATCATGGCCCGCTATAACCTGGTCTCGCTCCCGGTGGTTGATGATACCGGCCGATTGCTGGGCAGGGTCACCGTAGATGATGTTATCGACATTATGGAGGAAGAGACCACCGAGGACCTGCTGCGTCTGGGCGGGGTGGACCAGGCCGAGAATGTCGAGCACTCGGGGTTCTTGAGCTCCATTCGCAACCGCCTGCCCTGGCTGAGTCTTAACCTGTGCTTTATTCTAATCGCAGCCCAGATAATCAGAGTTTATATCGAGGTGCTGGAGCGCGAGGTGATCCTGGCTATGTTCCTGCCGGTGGTGGCCGGAATCGGTGGAAACACTTCGATCCAGAGCCTGGCGGTAACGCTGCGAAGGCTTATTCTCGACGGCAGACCGGCTTTGACAAACTGGCGAATGCTTCTAAAAGAGTTGCTTGTCGGGTTGTTCAATGGGTTAATCATCAGTATTTTAGTCGGTCTAGTGGTCTTCTTCCTTCGTTTGGAGAATCCCCAACTGGCGATAATCGTGGCCCTGGCCACCTGGTTAACTATGAGTATGGCCGGCTTGATAGGGGCGTTTATCCCGATCCTTTTAAAATCCCTGGGCTTCGACCCGACGGTTTCTTCCGGGTTCATCACCAACCTGACCGATATGATCAGCTTTTTCCTGCTGCTGAGTCTGAGCGCAATACTGCTGCTTTAAAGAACAATGAGGTGGAAAGTCAGCCGATGCATCCGGTCAGCCAAGACGCCATCGTGCTCGGTGGAATCAATTACAGCGATTCCAGCCGAATAATCTGGGTTCTCACCCCGGAGTTCGGCCGCCAGTCCCTGATGGTCAAAGGCGCTCGCCGGGCCAGGAGCAAATACCAGGGGGTTCTGGAGACTTTCAACCTGGTGCGGGTTATTTACCGTAAGAGCCGCACCGGCTCGCTGTACGTGCTCCGTGAGGTGGACCTTCAGCGGCATTTCGCCGGTATCCGGGCCAGCCTGGAAGCCTTCTGGGCCGCCTCGGTCGCCGTGGAGCTGGTCAAAGAGCTCGGCAGGGAAGAACAGGAGAGCAGCGCACTTTTTGAATTGCTTAAAGAATTTTTGATCCTTGCCGATTCCCCTGAAAAGGAGGAAGCGGTATTAAGGGTTCTGCTGGTGGCTTTTCGCTGGAGGCTGGCGAGCATGATGGGATTGTCTCCCCGCCTGGTCGAATGTGTGGGCTGCGGCGGAAAGCTTTCGAGAGCCGAAACGTACCGTTTCATGCTGGATGACGGCGGTCTGCTGTGCGGCACCTGCGAGGCCGGGCCGCATCGCCCGGGGGCGGTGGCATTTTCCCTGCCGTATCGGGCGATCAAGTCGATCTACCGCAGTTGCCGGAGATTCCCCCCCTCGGACAAGGAATTGACTCCACTGGATGGGGCTGAACTCGAGACTCTCGAACATCTTGCCCAGCGATACTTGGAGTACCACCTGGGACTTCGCCCCGGTTTTTCCAACGATAAGCTCCGCTGGCCCTCTGTTGATAAAACCCTGGGCGCCAGCAGGTCCGGCACACCTCGCAGGGACGGCTGAACAGGACAACCGGCGCCACAATACGTGAAAAGACAGGGATAGAGAACTAAGAAGCAGAGGTGATAGATGTGAAAATAGTTCTGAGTTGTTAGTTGCTGGTTGTTAGTTGTTAGCCAAGAGAGGGCAAGCCTTGGTGAAACATTATAAAGAGTTGATGGTGTGGAAAAGGACGATGGATTTAGTGACGGTGGTGTATCGGCTTACTGCTGCCTTTCCGGATAGCGAAAAGTTTGGACTTGTTTCTCAAATCCGGAGGGCTGCTGTATCCGTTCCAAGCAACATTGCCGAGGGGCAGGGACGTTTATCGATTGGAGAGTTCAAATAGTTTCTTGGACACGCACGCGGTTCGTTATTCGAAGTTGAAACCCAGATATTGATTGCCAGGAATTTAGGATTAATCAGCGCAGCGGAGATCCAGAAAATTTACAAACTTATCGAAGAATGTGGACGTTTACTGAACGGACTTATCCGTTCATTGAGCACTGACAATTGAATATTGTCAAGAATTGGTGATAAGTAAA
>CAZSTM010000533.1:0-2985 GCA_964609635.1 uncultured Gemmatimonadales bacterium | reverse complement strand
CTTTTCGGTGGCCTGGCCCGCCTGCCAGCAGAATTCGTCGTTGGGGTCCTGATGCAGCAGCACCCAGGGGTCGTCCTTGATTGCCTGCCACAGCCAGCGTACTAAATCTCGGGCCTTGAAAAGAGTGGTTTCCGCCATGCAGATTTTACCGCTGGTGTAGAAGTCGGTCTCCAGGAAAAGCTTTTCGAGTTTGGTTCCCCGGACATTATAGAAATCCCGGCAGCCGCTCGGACTGCCGGTGACCTTTACTATCCGGATATCCTGGTTTTCATCCTTGATCAGCACCTCGGTGTCCATCAGGTAGGGCAAGCCCATCCAGTCCTCGACCGCGTGGATCATGGTACAGGTTTTCAGGTAGGTACCGTAGAACAGGATGTAGCCGTCCCATTCGCCTAGCTTACCCCAGGGGCTGCCGAGGTGAAAGGTGGTTCCGTCGGTGTAACTGTGGTTGGAGACAAACTCCTCGGCGCGCTCGCCCCAGGCGGCCACACTGTGGCTCGGGTGATCGCTGCGTTCGACCCCGCGCTGCCGCAGGAAGTAGTTGGTCATACTGCCGACTTTCGAGGGAGCGGTTTTCTTATCCCAGATAGCCCCGGTCGGCCCGTATTTCCGCTCGAGGTAGCAGAAAGAGAAAGTGGGAAAGGCCAGCAAACCCTGCGGGCCGACAACTTCTTTCAGGCCCTCGAAAGCATAAGGCATGCCCATTTCGGGCAGAGATATAAGCTGCCGCGCCGGGGCCAGGTCCTTGACAGAGCTGTGGACGAAAACCACATCCCCGGCCTTGAGTCCCAGCTCCCGCAGGCCCTCTGCAACCAGCTCCCTGGTGAGCGGGGGGTATTCCGCTTTATTTTTTGTCTCGGTCATCTGTTGCAATCCGTTTCAATCTTTATGCTCATTCAATGCCCCGGCGCGTACAGGCTCCGGGGACAATTTACATTCACCTTGCTATTTGCGGCCGCACTGAGTCAATCCAGGTATTTCATGATATATTCAGCCGCCTTGCCCACAGTCTGGACCTGGGTGGCTTCGGCCTCGTCCATTTCGATCCCGAACTCCTCGTCGAAAGCCACCACCAGCTTGATCGAATCGATGGACTCGGCGCCCAGATGGTAGGAAAAGCTCTTCTCTTCGGTGACCTCGGACTCATCTACATCCAGCATTTCGGCGGTCACCCGCTTGACCCTCGCCAGAACTTCCTGGTAGTCTGCCATGGCTGAATCTCTCCTTCTGAAAGGATAATAGATTTTTTTTTGTTTTGCACGAGAAAAAAGTAAAGCATTCCCCTTTAATTCCGCTCAGAGCCGGTGATAGATTTTCCTGCCCGCTTTTTAAAACGGGATTTTGATGCTGTAGGTTTCTCCCTCGAAAAGAACCTGCAGCAGGTCCCGGTTGGAGCGCAAGTTGATTATCGGCTCCTTGGGAGATCGTCCGCGGGTACCATCGACGTAAAAGGCCACCACAGTGCTCGGCGGGACCGGGTTGTCGCTGCGCCAGTAACAGAAGGCCCCTTTGCCGCCGAAGCTGTGTGAATGGGTCCACCCCGGGCGCGGCTCAAGGAGAACCTGGTCCAGGGTTCCCGGCGGCGCCTGGAGAACACGAATAACCGAGTGATTGCCGCCTCCGCTGATCAGCAGAGTATTGTCCGTTCTTTTTGTTTCGAGATCATCGCCGTGGGGTACGCTTATACCATAGCCCCCCAGGTGAAGATATATCGGGCGCGCATTGGTGTGCCAGAAAACATGAACCTCTCCGCTTTCGCCGATCAGGGTGTGGGTGATCAGGTCGCCGAAGTCTTCCAGGACGGGATCAGGGGTATCCACGTGGATCTCGTAGTCGCTGATCAGGTGGCGGGTATCCACCTGGATGGCCCGTGGGCGGGAGCGATAGCGCCATTTTTTTCCGTCGAACGAGGTGCCGGTCCTGCCGGCTCCCAGGTCCTCGCCGCCCTCTCCCAGGGCACAATAACCCAGGTAGCTGGAATAGGCGTGTTGAGCGTACTTGATTCCACGCTGCCACTGGCCCCAGTGGCCCATCCGCTGGCCCACGGGAAACAGGCGCGCCTCGCCGTCGATGGGGCTGACCTTGATCGCCATCTCTGCGCCCGGCAAGGCTACTCTACCGCCCGCGCCGTCGGCCGGCATGGGCTGCTCCACCGCGGTCCAGAACGGATGATCCTCCGGAACGAGCAGGCAGACCAACCCCTGGGCGGCCCAGTAGGGCGAGCCGCGGTCGATGTAGCTCTCGGCGACCACCGAGTTGGGACCGCGAAAGCCGGGTTCCAAGAGACCGTTTTCGCTTAAGGCTCCATGCTCCCAGAAGTATTTCAGACAGCCTGAGGCGATTCGCCGCGCCTGGCCTGGATCGAGGATGCCGGCGCCTCTGAGCACTGACCAGCCGATGGCCGACAGGCTGGCAAAGCGGTAAGTGGTCGAGCGTCCCCAGGGGATCGAACCGCCGTCCCGGCCGTAAAGATAGGGATAACTCTCCTGGAAAAGCGCGGTGATCTCGTCAATTCGCCCGGAAAAGCGTTTGCTCCACGGCTCATCGAAATAGCACAGCGCGTGGTTGTACAGTTGAAAACCCCATAGGTTGTAATAGTCGAAACCGAAGTTGCCCCCGTCGATGAACCACCCGTCCCCGCGGTACCAGTTAAGCAGGCGCTGGAAAATCATGGTCAGGTATTCGCGGTTCGAATCCCGGCCGTTTTGCTCCAGAACCGGGATCGCCACCAGGTGAAAGTACCAGTGGTTGCAGTCGTAAGCGACCATCTCGTTCAGGTCTTTGAAAAAATCGAGCAGGTTGTCTTTCTGCTTATCGGTAAGCGGGTCCCAGAAAAAACGGGGACTGACCAGCGCGGCCAGGGCCAGGTTTGTGCCGAAATAATCGTTTTTTTCCCTGGTTCCCCAGAAGTTCGGATCGTCCGGATCGGTTCCCTTGATAATTCCCTTGAGATACGGGGCGGTTATCGAGCCCTTGTAACCGGGC
>CAZSTM010000532.1:0-3010 GCA_964609635.1 uncultured Gemmatimonadales bacterium | reverse complement strand
ATAGTGGCCGCCCTCCAGAGCAGCCAGGGAGTTTGCCAGCGTTCGCTCGAAGCTTTGCCGACATTCGGTGAAAAATTCGTTGGACTTCTCATTCATCTGGAGAGGGTCTCGCGCACAATACCGGGGAAAGCTGCAACTGCTTCGACAACTTTTTCCGGCTGCCTGCCGCCGGCGGTTGCCAGGTGCGGCTTGCCGCCTCCCCCGCCGCCGGCGATTTTGGCCACCTTTGACACCAGGTCGCCGGCCTTGAGTCTGCCTTCTTTTACCAGGTCATCGGTCACCGCACAGGCAAAAAGCGCTTTGCCGCCGCTTTGAGTGCCGAAAACCGCCACGCCGCTGTGGCATTTTTCCCGAAAGGAATCGCCCAGGGATTTAAGCCCTTCCGTATCCGTATCCTCGACTACCAGGTTCAATAAACGCGCCCCGCCAGGAAGTTCCTTGCCCTGAGCCAGCAGCTCATCCATTTCCGCCTTTCTAGCCCGAGAAAGAGCCGCAGCCAGTTTCTTTTCCATTGCCTTGTTTTGTTTGAGCAGACTCTCCACTCGCTTGACCAGCTCGCCCGCTCCCAGCGAGAGCACCTGCTCCAGCTCTCCCACAGTATGGCTGCGTTCGAGAAGGTACGCCGCGGCCCGCTCGCCGGTCAGCGCCTCTATGCGCCTTACCCCTGCAGCCACGCTGGACTCGGAAGTGATCACCAAAGCCCCGATCTCCCCGGTAGCGCCCACATGGGTCCCTCCGCAAAGCTCCCTGGTGAACCCCTCCACCTCCACCACCCTGACCTCTCCCTCATATTTTTCGCCGAACAGGGCTGTGGCGCCCTGCTCGAGAGCGGTATCCAGGTCGGTATAGGTGATTTTTACCGGACGGTCGGCCCTGATTTCGGCATTGACACTTTTCTCGATCTCCAGAAGAGTCACCTCTGGAATTTTATCATAATGGTTGAAATCGAACCGCAAGCCCTCGGGAGAGACCAGCGAGCCTGCCTGCCGGGCGGCTTCCCCCAGCAGGTTGCGCAGCACCCGGTGCAGCAGGTGGGTGGCGGTGTGGTTGCGGGCGGTCGCCTTTCGGCGTTCTTCATCCACTGCAGCGGTTACTTTCGATCCGACGGCGGCCTGAGCCGCGGAACCACCGGTGAATTCGCCCGCGTGTACTATCAGCGAGCCGGAGCGCTGCACATCCCGCACAGCGAAAGTAAAGCCCTTGCCCTCGACAGACCCCAGGTCGGCCACCTGGCCGCCGCCCTCGGGGTAAAAGGGCGTGCGCTCGAGCACCACAGAGCTCTCATCCGCCCCCAGAAGGCCGGTTTCTGCCTTCAGGTTATCATAGCCGATAAACTCGCTGCGCGCGCCCTCATCCAGTTGTGCGGCCCATTGGGCCCCGAAATCACGACCGGCGAACTTGCTGTCCGCGCGAGATTCCTCGCGCCTGCGCTCCATGCACCGGGCGAATTCCTGTTCATCCACCGCCAGGTCCTTTTCGCGAGCCATCATCACCGTCAAATCGAGCGGGAAACCATAGGTGTCGTAGAGCTTGAAAGCGTCCTCGCCGCCTATTTTCCCGCTTCCGGTGCCCTTGACTTGTTCGGCCACATTTTCGAACAACTCCAGCCCGCGGTCCAGGGTCACTCCGAAGTTTTCTTCCTCCGCCTTGATCACCCGGGAAATGTGCTGGCTGCGCGAGACAATCTCCGGGTAGGCCTCGCCCAGCAGGTCCACCACAGTCGAGACCAGCCGGTAAATAAACGGTTTCCGCAGCCCGAGCTCCCGTCCGAAACGTGCCGCGCGGCGCAGTATCCTTCGCACCACGTAGCCGCGGCCCTCATTCGAGCACACGGCCCCATCGGCCAGGGAGACCGCCAGCATGCGCACGTGGTCGGCTATCACCCGGTGGGCCGTGCCTTGCCGGTTCTCGCGGTAGTCCACCCCGCTCAGCTCGCCGATCATCTCCATCAGCGGTACAAACAGGTCGGTTTCGAAGTTCGATTGCTTTGCCTGGAGCACTGCACTTATCCTCTCGAAACCCATGCCGGTATCCACGTGCATGCGTTTGAGATCGGCCAGGGAACCATCTTCCTGCCTTTCGAAACGGATAAAAACCAGGTTCCACAGCTCGATAAACCTGTCGCCGCCGGAGTTGATGCCCGAAGCCGGGTCGGCGGCCTCATCAGCGGATGACCCTCCCGGGCCCGGCCGAAGGTCGTAGTGGATTTCGCTGCAGGGGCCGCAGGGGCCTACCTCGCCCATCTCCCAGAAGTTGTCCTTATCGAAGCGGAAGATGTGGCCGGCCCCGATATCGGTCTCGCTGCGCCACGACTGCTCGGCTTCATCGTCCTCCAGATGCACCGTGGCGTAGAGACGGTCGCCGGGGAGCTTCCAAAGTTCGGTCAGCAGTTCCCAGGCCCAGACTATCGCCTCCGATTTGCCGTAATCGCCGAAACTCCAGTTGCCCAGCATCTCGAAAAAGGTATGGTGGTAAGTGTCGCGGCCCACCTCTTCGAGGTCGTTGTGCTTGCCGGAAACCCGGATGCATTTCTGGCTGTTCACTGCGCGGGTGTAATCCCTGCTCCCCGTGCCCAGGAACACGTCCTTGAACTGGTTCATACCGGCATTAATAAACAGCAGGGTCGGGTCGCCGGTCGGCACTACCGGCACGCTGGGCACGAAAACGTGTTCGCGGTTTTTAAAAAAATCGATAAACTCTTTCCTGATCTGCTTTGATACTCGCATCATCGGTGCCTGATAATCCTATGTTGTTTACCTGAGAATATCTTTTAATCCACAGATTACGCAGATTTCACAGAAAAGAAAAAAGATAACAGAACATATACCGTTACAAGTGTCGCGATTGAGATTCATTGGTACCTGTTCTCCTAAATACCGATGGTTTTTCCCTTTCAAATCTTATAAAATCTGTGGAATCTGCGGATTTACCTTAAAATACCATTATTTTCATGGTTGGTTGTGTCCGCGCCGGCGGCTGTGATAGTTTTATGAAAAATATAAGAGCGGGC
>CAZSTM010000531.1:0-3015 GCA_964609635.1 uncultured Gemmatimonadales bacterium | reverse complement strand
CCGATATTTTTTTCGCGAGCAATCTGGGCAAATGCATCCAAAATGGGATTAATCATATAATCGGCTCCGAAAGGGCTGATAAATAAAGCGCAAATAGAAGTATGCCGGCTCTAACCGGGATTATTCATAGAAAATCATGGTTATGGCAACAAATTTTCTTAAATCCAGACTCAGACAATTATTCATTATACTCGGTCTGATTCATTATAAAGGTTGTGTATACCGTAGGGGCTAAAACGCTATATCCTCATATAATGGTCTAGGCACAACCGGAAATTCGTTCGCAGCACCGAGTATCCTCGGTCAATATGTTTCATCACTTCCACTCAAAAACCAGATTGGCCCGGGAGACCGCCTCCAGAGGAATCTCCGCCAACTGACCGTTCTCGATCTCGATAACCACGCTTTTCCCATTGAGCGTTCCCTGCAAAAGGCCGGTGTACTTTTTACGGCCATTGACCGGCATGCGCAATTTCAAGCGGGCTTTGCGGCCTGAGAACTTTTCATAATCCGCAGGTTTCACCAGCGGGCGTTCCAGTCCCGGCGAGGACACCTCGAGCATATACGGGCCCACGAAAAACCGATTCTCGCTGATTACCGGATCGATCATGCGGCTGACCTCGGCGCAGTCTCCCAGGTTCACGCCGCCGGGTTTGTCTATAAAAAAACGAGCTGTCTTCCTGCCCGCCACTCCGATCACCTCTACCCGCACCAACTCGTATCCCGCATCGGTTAACACCGGTTCGCAAAGCCGAAACAAAGTACTCTCTGAATCCATCCCTTCACCCTCGCTCAGGCCAGGTCAATTATGCGCTATTCGAGAAACAATCCTGTTTAAAAACGAAAGAGTGGGGCCGGCCCCACTCTATTTGCAAGATAACCCATAAGATACAAAAAAGCAAGAAAAACCGACTTTTAACGCCTTAAAATACTGGGGTCAGGTTTGCCCTTTTCTCACAAAAGAAGTGTTTGTTCTCTCGAGCCCGGCCCAGCCGGACTGTTGAGCGGCTGCCTGAAATAAGCGGGACTCGACTCTACCGATGACTTTTAAAGAGTCCTTACGGTTCGGGGCAGAGGGTATCAGAGACCCTGATGCTTCCGCAAGCGTTTTTCCACCGCAGTTGTCACCAGATCCGACACATCACCGCCCAGCGAGGCCACCTCCTGGACCAGGCTCGAGCTCAGATAGATATACTCCTGAGCCGGAGTAAGGAAAACCTCTTCAACCTCCGGAGCCATTTTCTTGTTCATCAGCGCCATCTGGAATTCGTACTCGAAATCCGAGATAGCTCTCAAGCCGCGGAAGATGACCTGCGCACCGATCTGCCTGGCGTAGTCGACCAGCAGCCCGTCGAAAATCTCCACCTCCAGGCTGAGATTTATTTCGGCCAGAGACTCCCGGATCATCTCCGCACGGTCCTCGGCACTGAAAGTGGTCTCCTTGTAGGCATTCAGCGCCACGGCGATCACCAGACGGTCCACCAGTTTGAGGCTTCTCCGGATAATGTCGAGGTGGCCCAGAGTTATCGGATCGAAAGTGCCCGGATAGAGTCCTGTTTTCATCTGAATTCCTTCTCAATTTTCGTGCCGCAGGTAAATACTGTACGAGCTTTCCCCGAACTGCCCCGTTTTAGCCGCCGGGGAAGCATCCTCCCGGCCTTTCGGCGGAGAATGAGTCGGATACTCGAGGATCAAGGCCGAGCCCCTGAGCCGATCCTCGAGCCAGCAAGAAAGGATTGCCTGCGCCGAGTCTCCGGCGAATGGGGGATCTGCGAATATCAGGTCGAAAGATTGCCTTCCCTCTAGACTCCGGATAAAAGAAAAAACCTCGGCCTGAACGACCAGACACTCGCTTTGAGCATCGAGGGTCCGGATATTTTTCTCCAAAGCGGCTATCGAGGCGCGTTGTTTTTCAACGAATGTTACCTCGGATGCTCCGCGGCTCAGAGCTTCGAGGCCGATCGCTCCGCTCCCGGCAAACAGGTCCAGCACCCGCGCTCCCCGGCAGGCCCGGCCCAGGGCGGAGAACATCGACTCTTTCATCCTGTCGCCAGTCGGCCGGACAAGCCGTCCGGCAGGAACTGCAAGTCTGCGTCCCCGGTACTTGCCGGCAATAATGCGCATCTACTCGGAAACCTTGATATCCTTGACCCGGGCCTGAAGGCTGCGGGTGTTGTTCCACTCGTTTTCTTCCAGCACGAAAGCCATGCTGATTTTTTCCCTGGCGGTGTTGATCTCTTTGAGCTTGTCCGCCAGGCCGAAACCGATCGCTTCCAACTGGTAGCCGTCCTTGCGTACCCGCATCTTCAGATGGTTATCGCCTACAATCTTGGGGTAGCCGAGTACCGACAGGTCATTGACTACCAATATGGGCTTGGGATTACCTGGACCGTAGGGCCGGAACCGATCCATGCTCTCCAGTAGAGTTCTATCAGCCTGGTGGAGAGAAATTTCCAGATCCACGGAAATCTCCGGCACCAGGTCTTCGGGTTCCAGCATGCCGCGCGCCACCCGGTCAAAGGTTTCCTCAAATTCCGGGAAGTCCTCTTTCTGCAGTTGCAGACCGGCGGCATACTTGTGACCGCCGAAAACATCGAGGCAGTGCGCGCATTGTTTAAGGGCTTCAAAGAGGTGGAAATGGGAGATCGAGCGTGCCGAGCCCTTTCCCTCTCCTTCCTTGTCAAAGGAAATCAGCACCGTGGGACGGTAGTACTCTTCAACAATTCTCGAAGCCACGATCCCCAGTACACCGGGATGCCAGTTTTCCGAGGAGAGAACAACCGTAGAGCGGCTGTCGAAATCGAGACTGGAATTGATTTTCTGACGGGCTTCCATCAGTGTCTGGTTATCGACCTCGCGGCGGTAGCGGTTTTCCTTTTCCAGGACCTGGGCGAGCCGATCGGCTTCCGCTTGCTCTTCTGTCAGAAAAAGTTTCACCCCGCGCACGGCATCCCCCATCCTCCCCACCGCATTGATCCTGGGAGCCATGGAAAACACCACCTGCCCGGAGCCCAA
>CAZSTM010000530.1:0-3025 GCA_964609635.1 uncultured Gemmatimonadales bacterium | reverse complement strand
CTTGTCCGTAACTGTCCCGGATATCCTCCCTGCCGTCTGCCAGCAGAGCTTTCATGAGATAATCGCCTAACATCATGCAATAAAGCGACTTGCAGCTTTCCCCACTTTTCAGAATAAGCCAGTACACCGTGCGGTTGGTCTTAATTGAGTCGATCTGCCAGCTTTGTCCATCGAGAACCACGGCTTGCTGACTTATAGACACCTCCATTTCACCATCCCTGATGTGCCAGTTTCCAGGTATAAATTCCGGCATATTTCTCGGCACCCAGGCGTTGATCGAGGTAAGCCTTGTCCAGCTCGATACAACAGGCAGCTCCAATGCTCCTTGTTCATCTGCTGCAAAACCCTCAGCATGGATTATCTGAACCTCGTCATCTGTCAGGCTGCGAAAGTAAATAGAAGAATACTGACCGGATATTCCGGAGTAAAAGGTAATTCTGTAGTATAAAAAATAATATGAATCGGATTTTGTGAATGACCTTATGCTGTAGGAAAGATCATGCTCTTGAAAAACGCCTTCCCTCACCGAAAGATAGAAGTTTTCTCCCATGTACCAGCTACCGAGCAATTCCTTGGGCATGGATGCTTCTTCCCAGGATAGTTCAGTGGGCACGAAGGGTATTTGACCGGCAGCAAACGGTTCATAGGGGGGGAGAGAGTGGCAGCTATAGAGAAAGACAGGTAAGATAAGCAGGATTGGAAAGATAGATTTTTGAAAACGGTGATCCATGATAATCTCTGGTTTTATTATCCATTTTACTCGGACAGTTTTTTTTGAATGTTTCCGGACCTTAGCTTATCTTGATCAAGGTCTCCAGAAACCGCGATTATCAGAGCGACATATAAGCTTACCGGTACCTTTACCGCAGAACTAAAACGCGAACGAAACCCCGAAATTCAACTGCAATAGATCAAGGTTCGCCCGGTGGTTATCAAAGCTCACAGTGCCTGCTTGGTCGCGGACCGACCGGCAGTCCAGGAATTCAACCTCACCGCCTTTGTTGAATTCAGCCCTGGCATTAATAAAAAATTCATCCAGCCTGGACTTTGCCGTTGAGAGTTCACGGGACCAGAACAGGATTTTAATACCCACTCCGATACCTGCATACCAGGTGGTACCGCCATATTTGGATAAAATGTAGATAGGGGTGTTGGTCTGATATCGACTGCCGATTTGGCTCCAGGCTGAATAATAAGTCAACCCGCCCAACAAATCACAATAGGGCCGGAGATGACCGGTTCTCTTCCCCAGCGAAATCCCCGATTTGAACATCATCAAATAAAAGTCGGTAGCCACATCCAGGGGTGTTTGGGAAGCACCTGCCGGTATGAAATCTTTCTCTACGCCGAGATCGATGTAGCTGAACTCGGTGATAAGGGACCTTTCGGCCCAGGACTTGCCTCCCAATTCCCAACTCAACCGGGCGGTACACCCGGAGCCGAGCTGGCCGTGGCCGTAATTATTAAGTCGCCCTTGTGTCCAGTTGGAAGAATACCAGCCGGTGAGCTCGAACCCGGCGTTTAGCGAATCAGGCGGCAGGGAGGTCAAGGCCAGGATTAAGGTAACTTTCAGCAACGTTCTAATTACGAACTATCTCCTGTGGTCATGAAAGAACGGTTCGGGCAAAATAGGCAAGCTGTTGAAAGACAATATTACCGTGTCAAGATATTTGGTTCTTTCACCCGTATTTTTATACCTGAACTTGTTGTAAAAGTTTCATTTTAAACTTAGAACCGGAAAAAATTAGAAAAACTATAAGAAATGCAGCAACTAAAATCAAGCATTTTACCATAAAGTACGATTTTGGTCGTGAATAGGGTTTCTAGAGCACCATTATTTAACCGGCTCTCGCTTGAGAATCTACAGATCGCCGGTCAGCTCCCGTAATTTTTTCAGCTTACCCTTATATTCTTCCAGAATCCCTGCATGCCCGGGTTCTTCCGCCGGGTTATCGATCTCGAGGTGGTCTTGCTCCGGGTCGTAAAACTCGAACTCAGCGTGAAAAATGATATGATCGCTTTCCCACGGCCTCCTTTTTTGTTGCAAAGATCAGGGATTTTTTTATTTTAAAATATCAGGAAGTATTCTACAGACAATTTTAACTGCCGGGTCGGATTTCGAAAGAGGAAACCCATGGCTCACATCGTTTCCCCGGAGGCGGAGAAACTGCTGGATAAACAGATCAAGGTACTGGACAGGGGGTTCGTGCGCCTGGTGGACTACCTGGGCTCGGATGCCCGGATAGTGCAGGCGGCGCGGGTCTCCTACGGGCCTGGGACCAAGACCGTGCGCCGGGACAAGGTGCTCATCGACTACCTGCTGCGCCACCGTCACACCTCACCGTTCGAGCAGGTGGTGATAACCGTGCACGCCAAGATGCCCATTTTCGTGGCCCGCCAGTGGGTGCGACACCGCACCGCTCGGCTCAACGAGATCTCCGGGCGCTACAGCGAAATGAAAGATGAGTTCTATGTGCCGGAGCCGGAGCGGATAAGGCCCCAGGATAAGATCGACAGGCAGGCGAGTCAGGAGGACGGCGAGGTGCCTGCGGAAGTGCGCAGGAAGGCCATCGAGCTTATCAAACAGGACCAGGGCAACGCTTACGCCTCGTACCGCGAGATGCTAGACGACGGGGTCAGCCGCGAGCTGGCCCGGATCAACCTGCCGCTTAACCTTTACACCGAGTGGTACTGGCAGATCGACCTCAGCAACCTGTTCCGTTTCCTGGAGCTGCGCATGGACCGGCATGCGCAGTGGGAGATCCGCCGGTACGCCGAGGTACTGGCCCGGATTGTCAAGGCCGTGGCCCCCATGGCCTATGAGGCGTTCGAGGAGCACATCCTCTACGGGGCGCATTTTTCCCGCGGAGAAATCAAGGCTTTGCGCGAAATGCTCGACGGCAAGCCCTGCCCGCTCGAGGGCCTGCTTTTAATCGAATTCAATAAAAAAATGGGGCTTGAGGATTGATGTCTCCTCCAGCCCCGGCTATTCACTGACACACCCCGGACGGGCACGGCACGCCGT
>CAZSTM010000529.1:0-3029 GCA_964609635.1 uncultured Gemmatimonadales bacterium | reverse complement strand
GATCTCCCAGCGGGCCAGGTTCGCCCCGGCCAGGTAAGCCAGGTTGCCCATTATGGCGTGCTCGCCGCAGACCCGGTTGTAGCGGCTCTGGCTTTTTTCACTGTCCCAGAACTGGCTGCGCTCGCCCTGGCCCACCGGGTCCCAGCACAGGGCCACGTAACCCCGCCTGGCGAGCCTGGCGCTGATTTGCTGGTAGCTGGTGTGCGCCTTGCCGATGGGTGAATGCCCGCAGGGTATCAGCACCGCGGGCCTGGGAGTCGGAGGACCGTCTGGAATGTAAACCAGGGCGGTGACATGAAATCCCGGCAGGCTTTCGAATATCAGCTTTTCTACCCGGTAGCCGTCGAGCTGGATTTTGCCGGTAATCCTCGCGTTGAGCGGGGTTTTGCGCTCGGGCAGGCCGCCGATTATCTCCAGCAGATTGCTGCGGACCTCGCGCTGGAGCTGGAGCAAGTCGCTTTCGGTGCTTACTGCTGCCAGCCGGGTTTTTCGTAATTCATCCTGTCTCCAGGCGGCCTCGACCTGGTAGCGCAGATAGGGAGTTATCTGCCTGCCCGGGCGAGGGGCGGGCTCGATCACTCTAAAAGCCTCCGCCGGGGGCTCGGCAGCCGGGAGAGGGTTGCTTATCAGGCAGGCGGCCAGGGTAGCAAGCAAAATAGTTCTCATGGTTCAGTCCTTTAACAGGTTAAGAAAATACACGGATATATCAAAATTCTGCAAGGGCGGTTTGCCGACCGACCCTGGTTCAATTAATTAAATAGGTCAATATATTTTTGGCAACCAGCAAATGTCCCTCGGGGCTCAGGTGTATGCTGTCGACCGCATAGACCTCCTGCTGGTCTTGTGCGGCAATCACTGCACCGCTTTCTATCCAGCCCGTTTCCAGCGAACCGGACGCCGCTTTCAATTCCCGGTTAATCCCTTGAAATACCTCCAGGTCGGCACCGGAGAGAGACGGACAGCGAGGATATGACAAGAGCACCACCCGGCTGCCGCTTTGCCTGAGCCGCCGTGTAATTTCGGTTATGTTTTTACGGTACTGCTCCGGAGTTACCGCCGGGTTCGGCCTGCCCCAGTGACGGCAGTCGTTGCCGCCCAGCATGACAAAGCTTATCCCCGGACTTTTAGCGATCAGGTCTTCATCTATACGGGCCAGCGCCTCGCCCGAATCATCCCCGCCCTTGCCTGCGTTAGTAACCGTAACCTTCGGGTTCAGCTTCCGGAACACCGCGGCGATGATATCCGGAAACGGCGCCTGGGTGGACCAGTGAATGCGATCCATGTTGGAGTCTCCCAGGAAACCGAGCCTGGCGGCCGGGAGGTTTTTCAGCCTGGGTATCAGCTCCTTGAACTCGGGAGTACTCATCAAGCGGGCCGCCAGGGTGTCTGCGGTTACCTGGCCGCTGAATTTGCTTGACCAGCTGTCGAGCTTGACCATGGTAATAAAGTAATCGAAAGGCCCGGTGTCGTAGTTCCTCTTCCCGGTCCGCCCGGAAGCCAGGGCTGCCAGTTGCTCCAGACGTGCGCGGTCTGCTCTTTCCAGACCCAGGTCGTGGAAAGTCATCGGGCAGCCCAGGGCCAGCAGGAAGGGGATAAAATCCTGCATCAGGGTACCGTCACGTTCGAGCTCCATAGACATCTGAAAAGCCGCGGCGTAGCCGGCGATCAGTCCCCGGGACCGCCCCTTTGTTTCCGGAGCCTCCGAGAACACTCCCATAACGGCCGCCGCGGGGTCATCCTCGCTTTGTGCTGCATCCAATCCGTACACGGTTTCCAGAAAAGATTCCATCAAGTCCTTTCCGCTCCCCATGCCGGTTTTCACATAGTCTCTGACTGTTTGCGGTTTCAGCTTCACCGCTTTCATAAAAAGGCCCTCGGCTTTCCCCAGGGCGCTTGCCGGGTCGGTTCCGCGGGCGAGTGTCTGCTGTTCGAGGCGCACCATTTTTAAAGACGCCGCAGCCAGGGCGCTTGCACGCTCCTGCCCGGGTTTTTGACTGCTGCAGGATACAGTTATAATCAGGCCGGTAAGGATGATTAAAACGGTGCGCATAGGCTGGAATCTCCTTCACGGTTTGGATTATTCACAAAACATTTGGTTAGGCAGGCGGGGGCGGGCTGGCAGCCTTTTTGCAAGAGCACCACCGGCAGGTTAACCGGGAACCGATCGGAAAGCAAAAAGGATGCCAGCCCGCCCCTTCGTGTAAACAGCTAAAAGCTATTTTCCAAGCAGATTCAGCAGCTTTTCCCTGGCCTTGTCGTAGTCGTCTCCGCGCTCTGACCAGGGCACGGGATCATTAATACCCACTTCGTTTAAAGCCTTGGGCACTACGGATCTAACAATTTCGAGCACCTTCTCGCGGCCCGCTTTCTGCTCGGCCAGCCACATGACCTCGTAATCCTGCTGGCCCCGGCGAATGTTTTTAAGTCGTATCGAGCCCAGCAGGCGGTTCACCCCGCGGTCCTCCTCAGGATAAAAGGGCATCCTTCCAGGGTAGAACACTATCCCGTCACCGTTGCCGTAACTCCCCGGCCAGTTAATAAAGGTTACCGGCTCGGTGAATACTCTCTGGTGTAGAAGGGCTTTGGGGCCCTCGTTGCCGTGGCGCCATTGAGTACCGTGCCAGATAAACCAGGTATTCACCTCGTAGATGTACTTTATCCAGGCGTTCACTCTCATGTCAATGGCCTCGCCATCCAGAATAACCGCTCCATAGTTCGGACGAGCCCCGTTGTAAAACCAGTGATCCTTTCCCTGTTTTTTCAGCTCCGGCAGCTTCTGCAGATTAACTTCGGGATCACCGGCCCAGATGTCGATAAACTCTGCAAGTTCCTCGGTGTACTTTCGGGTTATAAAAACCGGCAGGCCACGGCCTGGACCGGGGTTATTCTTGATCCAGCCAGACCGCTCCTTGATCCAGGGGAACAACTCTGGGCCCGGTTCATCGATTATGTACCAGAAGTAAGTCACTTCCGGAGCATTGGCCTCGAACCATTTTACCCAGAGGTCCGATTCACGCCGGGCGCTCTGT
>CAZSTM010000528.1:0-3033 GCA_964609635.1 uncultured Gemmatimonadales bacterium | reverse complement strand
TCCTTTTACCGCGCGCCGAATCCGGGCGCTCCGCCCTTTACGGAAGTTGGCGAGACTGTCTCGGTGGGTCAGACGCTTTGCATTCTCGAAGCAATGAAACTGATGAATGAACTGCAGTGCGAGACCGACGGTGTGGTCAGGGAAATCTGCATCGAGGACGGCCAGCCGGTGGAGTTCGGACAGAAACTGTTCCTTATCGAACCTTAGCAGAATCAGCCGACCCATGTTCAAGAAAGTTCTTATTGCCAATCGGGGTGAGATCGCTCTGAGAGTAATCCGGGCTTGCAAGGAGCTCGACATCGCCACCGTGGCCGTTTACAGCGAGGCCGACCGGGACTGCCTTCACGTGCGTTTCGCCGATGAGGAGGTCTGTATCGGCAAAAGCCCTCCGGCAAACAGTTATCTCAACATGCAGAGCATTCTGGCCGCGGCCGAGATCACCAATGCCGATGCTATTCATCCCGGCTATGGCTTTCTGGCTGAGAACGCTGAATTTTCCGAAATATGCGCGCAGAACGGCTTTGTTTTTATCGGCCCCACCGCGGAAAACATCCGTCTGATGGGTGATAAGGCCAGCGCACGCGCCCTGTTGATAGAGCATGGCATACCGGTAATCCCGGGCAGTAAGGGGATGCTCAAGAATGAACGGCGAGCGCTGGCGGCCGCAGAGGAAATCGGCTACCCGGTAATGATCAAGGCCAGCGCCGGCGGCGGCGGCAAGGGCATGCGTGTGGTACACCAGGAAAAAGACCTGCCCAAAGCCTTCTCCATCGCCCGGAACGAAGCGGCTTCCGCTTTCGGCAACCCCGGCCTTTACCTGGAAAAATACCTGATTCGGCCGCGGCACGTGGAGTTTCAGGTCATGGGAGACCGGCTGGGCCACGTGGTGCATCTCGGCGAACGCGACTGCTCGATCCAACGTCGGCACCAGAAACTGATAGAGGAATCTCCCTGCCCGGTGATGACCACCTCCCTCCGTGAAAAAATGGGAGAGGCCGCGGTAGAGGCGGCGCAGCTGATCCAATATGTCGGTGCTGGCACGGTGGAGTATTTGCTCGACAAGGACCTGAACTACTATTTTATGGAAATGAACACCAGAATCCAGGTCGAACATACGGTGACCGAGATGGTTACCGGCCTGGACCTGGTCAAGGAACAGATCGCCGTCTCCGGGGGAGAGACATTCTCATTTAAAGACAAGGATACCCGAATAAGCGGACACGCCATCGAGTGCAGGATTAATGCAGAGGACCCCAAGCACGATTTCAGGCCTTGTCCGGGAGTGATCACCTCTTTCCATCCTCCGGGAGGCCCGGGAATCCGGGTCGATACCCATATTTACGCCTCTTACGTCATTCCTCCTTTCTACGATTCGCTGCTGGCAAAGCTGATTGTCCACGGCCACGACCGCAGCGAGGCCATAGCTCGGATGAAACGCTCCCTGGAAGAATTTATCATTATCGGCGTTCCGACCACCATCGATTTTCACAAGTCGATTATCGATAATCCCAGGTTTATCTCCGGCGATGTAGATATCCAGTTCCTGGAAAATAATTCCTGACCTGATTCTGAATCCCTCCGCCTTCTGAATATTGAGCGGTTTCGTCCAATCAATGTGCGAAATCGCCCACTCTATTTCGAACCGCCGCCGCCCTGATTTCGAACTTATCTCCTTAAACACAAGCAGATAGGCTTTCTCCCCCGTTCCGGTACGGATAATGCTCTTGATCCGGTGATCCGCAGACAGCTCTCGGGAAGCCGGGGTTCAACGGTCCCCTGTCTGCTTCGTCGATCACCGGGGCTCGCGGCACCATCGATCAAAGCCGCCGTTATCTTGTCAGACTCTCCGAGTGCAAGGTGATCCAAACTGGAAAAAAAAGTACAAATTACCGCAACACAGCCAAATTTTCTCTGATGCAACTTGACTAAACCGAAAAACAGAGTTATTATAGAACCCGATTTCTTTTCTCCTCCGGCATCATTTCTCCTCTGCGCGAGTGATGCATTTTTTTCTTTTGAATTATAGGTGCTGAGTATCAAGCATGAAATAATGAAACCGCGCGGGTAATATTGTTACCTGTCAAGTAACAAAAACTAAGGATAATGATATTTTTAATTTCCAGTTAATTTGTTTACTGGCAACATGATACATCTTCCTGCAGCTTTTTCTTTCTTTGTGGCATAGATATTGATAATTCCTTAAATCACATCAAAACCAACAGGGGGGTAGTATGTCTGCATGGAAAAAATTCCGTCCATTTCTGCTTCTGAGTTTTTTATTTCCCTTGACATCCTGGGCCGCTGCAACTGATCACACCTGGACCTTGAGCGGCTCCCTCGCCGGCCCCGGCTCGACCAATGAAATCTTCCTGGCGGTCGAGAATGCCACCGAATTTGATGTCATGGGCATTTATGTCAATTATGGCTCTACGATACTATTACCATCAAACTCAAGTGCTTCTGCCAATTTTGTTCAACTCGGTCGTGCCGTGGGCGCCACCATGCCTTCCTCTTTTCCTTCCGATGTTGAGAACGCCTTAAAAATAGCCATGATACCTATTACAAAACCAGCTCCAACTATTGCTGCCGGCTCAGGCGATATTTTGAAATTCATTTTCAATGTGGCCGAGACTGCCGCGGTAGGGGACACCATCACCCTTACGGTAACTGAGGCTGAAACCGCTGCTAAACAGCTACTCGCCAGCATCTTGCTCACGGTTTCCGAGGCTGCGGGACCTGAGCTGGTCGATCCCGGGCCGCAGGCGGGCAATGTTCTCGATACTTTGCGTTTCACCCTTGCAGCTGTTGATCCCACCATGACGGGCCTGATTTTCGGGATGCCCACCGCCCCGGGCCCTAATGCCTCCCTGGACAGCCTGAGCGGAGAGTTCCTCTGGGTGCCGGAAACCGCAGGTCTCTTCACCGCGGTCTTTACCTTAACCGACGGCACGGTGTACGACTCGCTTACAGTGGAAATTGACATCAACACCCCGCCGGTGCTGACTGATCCCGGCCCTCTGAGCGTGCAGCCGG
>CAZSTM010000527.1:0-3044 GCA_964609635.1 uncultured Gemmatimonadales bacterium | reverse complement strand
AGCCGGCCGGAACCCTGGTAGGCATCGGCCAGATTGAAATGACCCTGGGCGTGCGCGGGATAAACCTTTACCACCCTGCTCCACAAGGAAAGGGCATTACGCCAATCGGCCTGTCTTTGCACCGAGACGACGGCCCAGATAGCTGCCGTGCCCACCAGCAGCGCAAAAACCGCCGGCCGGAGCGCACGGCTTATCCCTCCGCCGGTTATCCGTGAACCGAAGGCAAACCTGCCGAGCACCAGAGCGAGCAAAACAAAAAAGCCCAGGCTCGGCAGGTAGATGTAGCGGTCGGCCATCAGCATACTTGTACGAACCAGCCCGGAAGTCGGCAGAGCGCCCGCGACCATCCAGATCAGCGCCAATAGGCCCAGTCGGTTCTTCGCGGCCGCGCGCCAGGCGGCGTAAGCCGCAACTGAGAGCAGCAAAAGCGCCCCGAGGCCGGCCGCCACCGGCGTCTCTTTTGGAACGGACAAGGGGTAGCGGCAGCACAGATTGACCGGCAGCAGCAGCTTGACCAGGTATTTATACCACAACAGCGGAACATTGAAAATCCGGGAGAGAAAATCCGGCTCGGGACCTGACAACCGGCTCACCGAGGAGACGGTCAATAGGTGGGCGACCAGTAAAACCACCGGCAGTGCGAAAGGCAACATCCTCAGCCCCAGGCGCAACCACCACTTGAGGGCCCGGAGGTCCGGGCTTTGGGCGAACAACACCTCATAACAGATCAAAATCAAAGGCAGGGACACGGCCCCGGGCTGCGAGGCCAGACCCGCCCAGCAAAGAAGTACGCTGGCCCAGTAGGCGGTGGTTTTCCGGGATTGACAGTAACGGCTGTATAGGATGAACGATCCCATGACAAATGCGGCCATCAGGGTTTGTTTACCGCCCTGCAGCCAGGAGACTGCCTCTACGTGAATCGGGTGAAAAGCGAAGGCGGCCGCGGCGATTAGCGACACCGCAGCCGAGCGCTGCCGCAGCCAACCGCTTGCGTGCATCCGCAAAAGTCCCAGAACCAGCACATAGAACAACCAGACGTTTGTCAGGTAAAGCAAGATATTCAGAATCAGGTATCCCACCGGTGAAGTGCCGCTGACGGCATAGACCAGGGCGTGGGACAGGGTGCGCAGCGGCTGATAGGAAGCATTCCGACCGGGGCCGGAAAGAAAAATATTGGAGAGGTTTTCCAGAGACAGTGAACTGATCTGACGATTATTTCGTATCAAATCGTCATCCCAGCCCACATAACCGCTTTCAAGGCTCGGAAGGTAGAGGGCCAAAACCAGCAGTAGCAATAACGGCAGTCTTAAGCCGGAGGAACTTTTTGGCAGGGAGTCAGCCATGGCCCGAATATAACTCTGGCAATTGGTACGGTTCGCGCCGGTTTCCTTCCCAGGCGCACTGAGCGGCTTGAGAACTGAATGTATCAGGTCGATCCAACCGCCTGAAAATTGATCCGGGTTACCGGCGACAGACTGTCATACAGGTCTCAGGGCGCGGAGAAGACAGGTTTCTCCAGTTTAGCGACTAAACGACATAAGTCCTCGCGGACCCTGGCTTTTTCTCTGTCAAACTCGGCTTCCGGAGCTCTGGTCAACTCTGTTAGTGTTTCACGCACGGCGGACAAATCCTCAACCAGAGCTTCCATTTCCAGATTTTCCGACAGTTGGAGTAATTCTTCCAGGCATTCCGAGAGCGGGTGAGATGTTCTTCTGGGGGAAGAACCGCCCAGGCGTTCCAGGTAATGGTTGATAATGGCAACCGATCGATCGCAGCATTCCTTGAAATAGGCAGAGATAATATCCAGCATCACCGGCGATTCGTTATCATCGGCGTAATTGTAAGCGGCCTGCTCGGCGGCCGTCGGAGGACTTTGCACCTGAATCTGTCGTGCCGGCTCAGCCGTGGGCGCAACAGTCTTATCGGCTTGATAAACCGGCTCGCCCGGGATTTCTCCGGCGGCAGGAGCGGCTTGCGTATCCTCGAACGCCTCCGCGTTCCGGAATCTCTCATCCGGAGAGAGTTCTCCGGCGGATGAATCACTTTCCCCGGCGCCGGCTTCCTGCCTGGCTATATCGCTGCAATCTTCGACCTGTTTTGCAGTGTGGGCATCCCCGGCAGATAAATCAGCGGATAGAGGCTCGCTCCGGGCCTCCGACTCTTCAGTCCCGGACTCCTCTATGAGATTCGCCACCTGGTCGAACCATTCGTCCACCGCTGAGGAAATATCCGGTTTCTGTGCTTGACCGCCGGGCTGTTCAGTTATAGAACCAGGCGATTCCACGGGCGAACCGAGACCGGCGGCTTTGTTGTTCACACCGCTTTCCAGTTCGAGTCTGACACCGAGCTCCCGCGATTTTTCCACCAGCATCCGGCAGGAATCGAGATAACCCACCGCGGCCTTACCCTCTGCCAAGTCGTCCATGGCCTGCACCAGGCTGATCACCAGAGAGCTTTCTTTCTCGTCAAGCTTACGGGAAAGGCGGCTAACCGAGGTCAGAATGGAAAAGACGATATCGAGCATCTCGGAGAACGGACCTACCGGAAACTTGTCATCACCCCACCAGAGAGTGCCCCAGCTCTGATAGATTTCCTTGACCAGGTCGATGGAGACCCGTTCGCGGTTCATTCCGGATATTCTTCGGTTAAGGATCTCCAGGACTTTTCCGGCTTCGATCTTGAAGTACAGGTTCCTGTCAGCCGGTTTCATGGGCGGAACGGGTTTGTCCGGCCGCAGACCGGTTCGCGGCCGCTGCACGGACAGTGCGTTCAACTCGAGGTTCCGGCTGAAAATTGGAGTTTGTTCGCTTGAAGATCCGGCCTTATCTGAGGGCTTCCCGGGTGGGCTGCTCGGGCTGCCGGCATCTGGTTTAACCTCATCCATGATAACTCTCCGGTTGTATTCGGTAGACCGACGGTCGGATTTTTAAGAATACCACTTTACCCCGGCCGATTTTTCCACCGCAATAACATGTGCCAAAAAACATTACTAGTACTCTGTCAAGTTAGAAATGCATGGTAACTTGAACAGATGAAATGACTGA
>CAZSTM010000526.1:0-3047 GCA_964609635.1 uncultured Gemmatimonadales bacterium | reverse complement strand
AAAGTATACCTTATTATCCTGTTTTGCATCTTTATTACTGTCTCATGATACCGGACTTAATCTTGACAGTCAAGATAAAAAACCGCCGAAGATAGACTTACACACTTAAGTGAAGAATGAGGAATGCAGGAGCATGCAGGTCAATCCGATGCGCTATTCTGTAAACGGCGCTATCACCCTCTTTTTTTTATAGTGTCGCAGAATTCCCGGAACCAATCTCTCACTCGACTTCAAACCATAGGATTTCATATTATCAAAAACTTCTTTGGACTTCGCTCTCCGGTATCGTTGCAAGGGGATTTTTTTGCTTTTTCATAAAACACACCCCGTCAATTTTCCTTCAAAATTTATAAATTTAGGGACAGGATAGGGATAAAATAGCTCCAAGAATAAAACAAGGGCTTGGCCACAATCGGCCTAACCCTTGCTATTCCTGGTGCCGAGGGCGGGACTCGAACCCGCACGGAGCTTGGCTCCAAGGGATTTTAAGTCCCTTGTGTCTACCAGTTCCACCACCCCGGCTTGTTTTTCAAAGGCTTGTCAGGTAAGAAATTACCTCACAAGCCGGTTATATCACACCGGCCGTATACCGCTCAACCCGGCAAAAACCTGATCTCTTCCTCAGAAAGTATCGCTTCCAATCTAATTTGAATGCTCCGTTTTCTCAAGTTTTTGAAACCATTTCAGAGATACGAGCATCTAATCAATCAGAGACCTAAACAAGAAAACAATCAAACCGGAGGCAACCATGACTACTCGCGAAAGAATTCAGGTCTATGGCAAGGCGCTTATCAGTCTGGCAACTTATTTTTCTTTCATCACTTTACCCTTGATCTTCTAAGCCAACTGATATCGCCTGAATCAGGCCGCTTCTTAAAACAGAGGCGGCCTTTTTTTATTTCTCCTGTTCACCGCACCGATAATACACTTTTTTGAAACTAAATTGGCCCCTGGTGGAGTCCTAACAAACAGAACAAAGAATATGGCACCACCTCGGGAGTTAACCATGCCGCCGGAACAGCTTCTACTGTTAAAAAGAATAAACGAGCTTCGCCGTCAGAAAAACCTCGAGGCTTGTGAATCATTGCTGAGGATTTATCATCGGCTCTACGGTGCCAAGCTCAATCATAAAGACAGCATACTAAATAAGTTCTATCAAAAAGTGTGAGCCATCCCAAAAAAAATACCCCCCCTGAGGGGCAGCTTAAACGCTGCCCTTTTTTATTTTCCCCCGTCCGGGAGGCGACCTGCCTGCCGTGCCGGATAATCCCCGCCCCTATTCTTTGACTATCGGGCGCTCAGCGGCCTGAGGATTCGGTTGAGTAAGTCCTCGGCGGTGGAGTCACGCTCCAGCACGGGGTACTTGTTCCCCTCGGCGTAGTCCAGCAGGTGGGTCGAATAGTAGCCGCTGTTTTCCACCAGCAGCTCGACCGAGCCGCCTGTTGTCCCGGTTTCCCTGACCACCCGCCGCATCTGGGCCGGGGAGAAGCGCCGGGAGTTTACCGCCACGATCTTCATGCCCGGCCCCAGGCCCGCCAGGTCTGCAGGCTTACCCGGAATGATGTCGATGATCGAGCCGTCATTGCCGATTACCATTCCCACCGAGGAGCCGAGATAGAGACAATTGTCGCTTTTCTCCAGGGCAAGGTGGTAGTCCGAGGGGCTCTTCGAGTAGGTTACCCTCCATCCGCTGCGCTCTATCCCGCCGGTGGGCGCGGATTCCGTGGTCGAGGTCAGCCGTTCGGTCAGGAAAGCGCCCCAGCGGTAGCGCGCCACTTCATTCAGTGCGGAAACCACTTCCTCGAAGGTATAAGGCTTCACCTTTCCGGGCTCACCGGAAGGTGCGAAAAAGCTGCGGCAGAAATCATCCAGGGACTTGCGGTTGTCGGTAAGCTGCCGGATGGTGGCATCGATCTCGAGCCAGATGAGGGAGCCTTCCCGGTAAAAGTCGACATAACGTCGCCAGGCGCGCCAGTCCCTGCGGGCGCCGAAGAGAAACTGCGCCGAAACCGCCGTGTCATCGAGCGGTCTCCAGGTGCGCCCGCGCTGGTTGTTCGCCCACTCGGCGAAGAAGGCCAGGTGTTCACCATAGGTGGCCTCGGTCCACAGGCCGCTGCGCGCGGTGAGCAGGTTGCCCAGGTAGTTGGTCAACCCCTCGTAAACCCAGAGCATGCCGGTGGCCTTGGGCTGCTGGAAGTCAGGAGTGGCCATCTGTGAGGGCCGCCTGTATTTACCGTTCCAGGCATGCACGAACTCGTGGGGCAGAAGTCCGATCCTGCTGGTGCGTACCGTTCTGTCGGCCAGAGAGTTCTCAGGCATCCGGTTGTCGCTCGACCGATGGTGCTCGAGGCCGAAATGGGTGGCATAGTTGCTCAGGGTGACCAGGAAGTGGTAGGACTCGTAGGGGAACCCCCCGAAAAGCGCCTGGGCTTCGGACACCAGGCGGTCGAGGTTTTTTTTAGTCTGTGCATCCAGGTCGAGCAAAGCCTCGTACTCCGCGGCTATTACGATATAGTGAGAAGGAACGCCGGGGGGGCCGATCGGTATTTCCCGCAGGTAAAGACCGCAGAGCACCGGTGAATCGATCAGTCTTTCAAGGGAAACCGGGGAGAAAACCGCCGAAGACCCGGAGTGCGATTCCACCGGCAGGGAGGTGCCGAATTTCCAGTCCTGCGGCAGGGTGAGACTCGCCCGGCAGATTATTTCATCCGCAGCCTGACCCCTGGGATAGAGCAGGACATGATTCCAGCTCAAGACAGCAAGCCGGGAGGTAGCGGAGGCGCCTTTTGAAAAGCCCCCGGTCATGGGGGGCGCCAGGAGAAAATCTAGGGAGACCTCTACCGACTCCATTTCCTGGGGAACCCGGCAGGTGATCGAATACATGTCCACCTCATCCCTGTGCCAGGCCAGCGGCTGCCCCCCCGCGGCGATTTTCAGACCCGCAAGGTCGGATATCGGTCCCGTAGGGCCGTGTTCGCCGGGGATCCATTTCGGATAGCAAAGAGTGAGCGGGCCCGGCTCGGCGGGGATAACCAGGCGGCAGTGCA
>CAZSTM010000525.1:0-3048 GCA_964609635.1 uncultured Gemmatimonadales bacterium | reverse complement strand
CTCTACCAGCGGCTTGGCGAGCTGCTGACCAGAGACAACGGTTACAAGGTAGGCAATGCGGTCCGCACGCTGGGCTCGCTCTATCTGGTCAACGGGGAGATGACCGACTGGATGTACGCCGATACCCTGGTTAAAGCTAAAATATTTGCCTGGTCCCCTGAAATCGGTACCAGAGTTGATGAATTCTGGCCGCCCCCGAGCCGGATAACCCCGCTGGCGGCCGAGCATCTGTCGATGAATCTCTGGCTGGCACGAATCTCCGGGTTCTGGCCTACAGCCGGTTCGCCGGTGGTGGAATATCAGAGCGAAGACCCGGCCCTGATCGCTGTGAAACCGGTGCTCTCCAACCTTGGACTGGCGGCGAGCAGGGGGGAGGTAAGCGTTCGAGTGGAGAGCTCTACTGCGGGCTTGACGGTTCTCGATTCAGTGGCGGTCTTTCCCGCGTTCGAGGCGGATAATGCTCCGGTAGAGGCTGGAACTCAACTGCGCTTCCGTTTTGACGGCGACCTGGCCGAGGCTTCGGTTGTGCTGGCGGTCTACGATGGAGAAGCCAGGGTCAGAAGCTTCCCGCTGGAGCTGACCGGACAGGTGGCTGTAATCTTCGATGTCAATTCCGATGGGCGTGTCGATATTTTTGATCTTTTATCGCTGCTCGAGGTATTATCTTCCGGCAGCTACACCGCCGAAGAAGTGAAGGTCTACGATATCAACGGTGATGGAGCGGTAAATATTTTTGACCTGATTGAATTGTTGAATGAACTGACCCGGCCGGTTAATTAGGAGCCGTTGTAGATCGACCTGACAGGATTGCTTTTATTATCCACAGATTACGCAGATTAATCAGATTAATTACCCTATTGAGAGGGGTGTGCGCGAACCGATGCGGAGATTCGCGTGCTTTATGCGCGACACAGCGACACCGGAAGGGGTGTGTAATCCCATATAGAGCCGGTTTTACTGATGGTCAAAGCTTTTCTTAGCCCGTGTTGAGTGCATAGTTTTTGCCGATACCCTTCACAGGCCTGTATTTTAGCGATGATAATTTTGATAATAGGCAAACAACCGTAGCAAAAAGAAGAATTTGTAGAGGCACAGCCGGGTGTGGCTCGTAAGCAAATGCGTAACGAGCGGAGCGGATGCCGTGCCCTATTATCCGTGCATTTTGTGCAAAAACTGAGCGAGTGCTTTGCAGTTTAATCCTGACGGTTGGCTTATTTTTAGCGGATAACCACCGATGAGACCAAATTCAGTCATCGTGCTCGATTTCGGGGCGCAGTACAGCCAGTTGATCGCACGCTGCGTGCGCGAACAGCACGTTTACTGCGAGATACTGCCCTTTTCGGTTACGGCCGAACATCTGCGCGAAATCGACCCTGCGGCTATAATTCTCTCCGGCGGGCCTGCCAGCATCTACGATAAAGGGGCTCCGCGCTGCGACGAGGATATTTTCAACCTCGGGATTCCCATTCTGGGGATCTGCTACGGCGCGCAGTTGATCGGTGATTATCACCGGGCAGAGGTAAAGCGGGCCGAGAAACGCGAGTACGGCAAGGCAATGCTCGAGATCGCCGACTTCGAAAGCCTCTTTGCCGGTTTCGAGGCTGAACCGACCACCAAGGTCTGGATGAGCCACGGCGACAGTCTGGCCGGCCTGCCCGAGGGTTACACTGTGCTGGCCCGCACGGAAAACTGCCCGCTTGCTGCGTTCGGCAGCACCGGGAAAAAGATTTATGGGGTCCAGTTTCATCCGGAAGTGGTTCACACTCTGCGGGGTGAGCAGATTATCGCCAACTTCCTTTTTCTGGCGGCGAGGTGTAAACCCGACTGGACCGCGGGTTCTTTTATCGAGGAAGCCACCGCGCGCATTAACGGACAAGTGGGAGATAAGCAGGTAGTCTGCGGCCTGAGCGGGGGGGTCGATTCATCGGTGGCCGCGGCTCTGGTGCATCGGGCGGTGGGAGATAAACTGACCTGTATATTTGTCGACAACGGGTTCCTGCGTAAGAACGAGCAGGCCTCGGTGGACAGCACCTTTCGCCATCACTATCATATCAACCTGGTATGCGTGGACGCTTCAGCACGGTTTCTGGCCGCTGTGGAGGGAGTTAGCGACCCGGAAGAAAAGCGCAAAATCATCGGCGAGACTTTTATCCGGGTTTTCGAGGCCGAGGCGCAAAAGCTCCCGGATGCCGCTTTCCTGGTGCAGGGCACCCTTTATCCGGATGTGATCGAGTCGATATCGGTCAAGGGACCTTCCTCCACGATCAAGACCCACCATAATGTCGGCGGCTTGCCGGAAGAAATGGACCTGGAACTGATCGAGCCGCTGCGGGAGTTGTTCAAGGATGAGGTACGCGCGGTGGGGCGCGAGCTGGGTCTGGCGGAAAAGATAGTGGGCCGCCACCCGTTTCCCGGCCCGGGCCTGGCGGTGCGGGTGTTGGGCGAGGTGACCCGCCGGAGGCTGGACATTTTACGCTCTGCGGATGATATTTTCATCTCCGAGATACGCCGGGCGGGTCTTTACGATGAAATCTGGCAGGCTTTAGCGGTGCTTTTGCCGGTACAGACAGTCGGAGTGATGGGGGATGAGCGCACCTATGACAATGTTATCGCCCTGCGCGCAGTGACCAGCCGGGACGGCATGACCGCAGACTGGTACCGTATGCCCCAGGAACTCCTCGGCAGGATTTCCAACCGGATAATCAACGAGGTCGAGGGGGTGAACCGGGTAGTTTATGACATCAGCAGCAAACCCCCTTCCACCATCGAGTGGGAATAAGCCGGGAACTGATGAAACATAATCAGCTGACAGTCGTTTAAGTAGAATGATTTCTGGCAAAGTTCAAGCAGTGTCCGGGCAGGTTTGTCATACACCTGGATGGAACCCGGAAAAAAGAGGAGTTATTATTGGCCGGTAACAAGGATAGAAAAAGCCTGGTGGAGCGGTTCTGGGACACCATGGATTCAATGAAATTCGCCGTGGTGATGCTATTGATCCTGGCCGTGGTCAGCCTGATCGGAGTGATACTGCCGCAGTTTCTTCCGGAA
>CAZSTM010000524.1:0-3050 GCA_964609635.1 uncultured Gemmatimonadales bacterium | reverse complement strand
GGCCAGCAGCTCTACCCGCGGCGGCGCCTCTTCGAGGAGGTCGTGAAGGTCTTCATCGGCATCCCGCACTTCCGCAAGCGGAAATGGATCAAGAACCTGACTGAGGGGGAAGTTGCTTGAAAACAATTGATTTGGTCGTAAAAATCGGTTCCATGGCGCTGATCCAGCCCGGGGACGGGACCATCGATTTTAATATCTTCCAGCGCCTGGGCGACGACCTGCGCCCGGGCATGGCGCTGGTGACCAGCGGCGCGACCGAGATCGGGCGGCTGGACTACCTGCACCGCACGGGGCGGGAATTAAGCGGCGAAATCGAGCAGGACAAGACGATGGTCGCCAGAATGGCGGCACCCCGCACCACCGCAGCCTCCAGGGGTATCAGTGTCGAACGGCTGAGTGCGGCCCGGCGGTGGAAACCAAGGGCGCTGATATCATACCCTCCGGAGGTGACCACAGTGCTGAGCGGCCGGCCGACAGCGGCGGCCACTTCCTGCGCCGCCTCATGAAGAAAGTTGCGGTAAGATACCAGTACCGCGCACAGCATGTCCTCGCGCGTGGTTTCGTAACTAATTCCGTTAAACGCCGCCTTTCTTGGTTCCAGGCTGTGGCGATGACCGTGCAAGTAAGGGATGAACTCGAGCATTTGTCCACGGTTCTCGGCCACGGACTGGTCCTCGATCACTTGCTCCACCTTGACATCCAGTCGAGCGACCCAGTCCCAGAAGCGCTCGATAGACATTTCCCTGCAGAAACGGTCGCGGAACCAGTTCAATGTTTCCCCTCCCACCGGACTCACCTTGGCCACCACCCAGCGTCCGGGCACCAGGTGCGGCCGCAGCAGGTAATTTTCCGCAGGATCCGGGCAATACCCGCAGGAAGCCGCGACTATGGGTGTGGTCCCACTTATGTTGAGAGCGGCCTCGCTGATCACTGTCTCGGCGGCCAGCAGTCCGCAAGGGATATCGGCACCTCCGGTGACTACCGGCAAGCCTTCTGCCAGGCCGGTGTTTTTTGCAGCCTCGCGGGTAAGTTTGCCTGCTACCGAGGCGGAGGGAATTATCTCGGGTAACTGATTGAGCTTAACTCCCAGCGGCTCGATCCAGTCCTCGCCCAGCCAGCCCTTTACCCCAGGCACATCATACAACCCGGTATACGCCGCCTGTGTAGGATCGGTGACCAACCGGCCGGTAAAAGCATACAGCAGCACCGACTGCAGGTGCACCCAGTACCTCGCCTCGGCCACCACTCCAGGGCGGTTGGCGGCCAGCCAGCACAGGGCGCTGATCGAGATGCCCCCCGGTACCGGCAGATTGCCGGTAGTTTTAAGCCAGCGCTCGCGGCCGATAGTGTTCACCAGTTCCGCCGACTGAGGCAGGTTTGTCTGGTGAAGGTGGGTCAGGGCCGGGTACAGCGGGCGGAAACTTTCATCCAGAGCAACCAGCGCGGGGCAGCAAACAGCCGGGCAAAGAGCATCTATCGAGGTTTCTTCCTCGCTTATCCGGAGCAACAGATCATAAACACGCCGGAGATAATGGTCCACATCCAGGTGGCTGCGGTCACGTTCGGCGGCCGTGGTTTCCGTGGCCGGCCCGCCGGTTCTTTCGACCCACAGCCTCGAGGGAGCCTTGACCGCCGAGTGCCCTTGTGCCTGGTTACCCTCCGGGCAGCCGGCAATCTCGAATATCCCGGCCTTGATTCTGGTCGTGCCGCAGTCCAGGGCTAAAATTCTCATGCTGATTTCTCTTCTCCGTTAAAAATCCTGCCCGCCGACCGGGGGAGCCTCTGCACCACCGCCGAAAAAGCGACTGTCCCGGGCCTCCGGAAGATTGCCAAAATACAAAGTCCGGCTGGGAAAAGCAAAACTCAGTCCCAGTTCCTCAACGATTTCCATAATCGACAGGTTTATCCTCTCCCGTACCTCCAGATATTCCGCCCACACGGTACTGTCGGTAAAGTAATAGAGAAAAATGTCCAGGGAGCTCGGTCCGAAATCGGTAAAACGAACCAGCATGTATTCCTGGTTTACATCCGGGTCGTTCTCGAGCAGCGAGCGGATACGGGTTACCATCTCCCGGACTTTTTCCACCGGGCTGTCGTACTGGATACTGATATTCATTTTGACCCGGCGTTTTTTCATCTTGCTGCAGTTCTCGATAATTTCGCTGGTGATCTGCTTGTTCGGGATGACCATTATGGTATTGGACCAGGTGCGCACCTTGATACTGCGAAAGCCGATGGTTTCCACAAAACCGTCCACCTGGCCGAACTTGATCCAGTCGCCGACCTGGAACGGCTTGTCGGTGAACATTACCACGGTGCCGAAAACATTGGCCACCGTGTCCTGGGCGGCCAGGGCAATCGCCAGACCGCCTATTCCCAGTCCGGCGAGCAGGCTGGAGACCGAGTAACCCAGGTTCTGAACGATAAGAATACCGCCGAAAATGAGCACGGTGGCGCGGATCGCCTGACGAACCAGGGGGGTGAACTGTCTGGCCAGCGTGTCATCCTGCCTGGCAAAGAACTGCCTGCTAAATTCAGTCATCAGGTCGCAGAGGCGGTAGGCGGCCCAGACCGCGATAAGGCTCAAGGCGATGTGGTAAGTCTGGGTGGCAAACTGTGGAATGTTGTAAGGCTCGCGGGGCAAGTCAAAAGAAAAAACGGCGAAAAACAGACCCAGGCTCAGCACCAGAGCGTTGATAGGAGGAGTAAGCGACTCTATTAAAATGTCATCGTACTTGAATCTGGTCTTTCCGGCCCACTGGTGGAGCTTCTTGGCGATGTACTGATCGAAAATCTTCCTGAAAACCAGGCTGGCCAGTAGTATCAGGAAGGCCGCCAGGTAGCGGTAGGTTTCCTGACCGAGAATTATTGTATCCAGATAGTCGGGCATGCCTGGCAACTCCGGTGGTAAATACTAGAATTTCGGAAGCAGGGACACATCCCCGCTCGTGGCGCGTTCGCTAACGAGCCCTCATCCACACCTCTCGTTCGCGTTCGCTCACGAGCAATCCTCCCCCATGCCTCTCGCTCGCGTTCACTCGCGAGCCCTG
>CAZSTM010000523.1:0-3054 GCA_964609635.1 uncultured Gemmatimonadales bacterium | reverse complement strand
GCCAAGCCAGAAAAAACGCTGGAATCCACCAGGCCGGGCGGGATAGGCCCCTGATCATCATTCTCACCTTACCATCCTTCTTTCGACTGTTTAAGGAATTGTTCCCCCTGGAGGTCTATAATTCCCGGTTGCTGATTACTGCGCTGAAGAGGCGAATCTTCGGTTCGGCTTTTGGGGTTCACTCCTCAGTCCCCCTTTTTCAAAGAGGGATACAGGGGGATTTTTATTTTTACTCCTGAATCCTGTATTATAATAGAAGGCATCGGAATAAGGTCAATAGAAAAATGGAAGGGATATTTGTATCCGGCATTCTACGTGAAAGATCCAGTGGACAGCAATCGAGACAACCCTATCGGAAGTTAACAACTAACGCACAAATATCGTTAGCAGTAACCAGGAATCAAGCTGAATGTTGACAAGGGGCGGTCGAAAGTTTATTCCCTTGCACGCTGAAACCAGTCCGGTCCAGAGGGAAATTTCGATTGACACCGACAGCCAAGTCGTGGTACAATAGAAACAGAATCCGTTGCATAACTTATTTTTCAAGGGTTCTCTCTTATATTTCTGCACTTCCGAAAGCTTCTTTGTTGCGCGAGGAAATGTACAATTCTAAGCAGAACACAGGTTCGGCTATTATAATTTCTCATCTGCAACTCTACCTCTAGGGTGTTTAAGACCGAAAGATGGCTGGAAACGGAATCCGGTCCGGGTGTTCGTGGACAGGAACAGTTGAGTCTCAACCGGGTTAGTTATCTAATAATCATATAGGGTTAAAAGTAACTAACATAATAAGTTAGTCAGAATTTTCATCCGCGCCAATGAAAAATCGAAATAATTCCATCGGGCTTAATGTCAAAGCCGCGCGTCTGGCCAGGGGCCTGACGCAAAAACAGGTTGCCGACTACCTCAGCCTGCCATTTCAGAATGTCAGCGCCTGGGAACGCAGCCAGGCTTCCCCTGCGCTCAAACATCTGTCCAGGCTGAGTAAGTTGCTGGGTGTTACGGTGGATCAGCTGACCAGGGGTCGGCTGGCCCACGTGAATTCCGCCGTCGGCTTGCGCAGCAAAACCCAGGAAGAACAGCTGGCCCGAATAATCCGAGATGAGATAACCCGCCAGCTCGCCGCAGACCCCAGGCTGAAATTGCTGGAAAGCTACCTGGAGGAAGTCCTCACTCTGCTGCGTAACTCGGCACCCGATTGATCCTCACCGGCCGGCGAATTCATTGCCGCACCCCGCAAGCTCTATCCCCTTGAGTCGTAAAACCACTGGCGAGAAAATTCAACCGTTTACTATTTTGCATCTGCTACCTATACCGGACCGAGCTGGTTCAATGACAAGTTAGATTTGAAGGTAAAAATTTTTAACCAATCTATTCCTAATTTAGGCTGTAGGCTCTAGGCTGCAGGCTTAATGTTAAAGGCTGCAGCCTAGAGGGCAACCCTGCCCAAGCCCCATGTTTTCTTACGCACCGGCGGTAGTGTGTGGGGACCTACAGCCCACAGCCTATAGCCTATAGTCTGTTTTTGCAGGTTCGCAAAATCTCAGTCATTTCATCTGTTCAAGTTACCATGCATTTCTAACTTGACAGAGTACTGGTAAAATACCACGCGGCTCTCCGGCAATCTTGCAGGAGATTCGCTCTGGGCCGTAACCCGCCCATCCTGTTTCAGGGATCGGCAGAATGAAAAACCTCATTCCGGCCGTAATTCTCCTAGGCCTTATAATTGTCTCCTGCGGTGGAGATAATATCCTTATCTCTGAAAGACAAGAACCCGTTCTCCGTCTTACCGGAGTGGGATCCTGCGAGCCGAACACCACCCGCAGACCGGTTTCAACCAGTTTAAAGGATGTGTTCTCCCCGGAGTTAGGCTCGCAGGACAGGCTGAAACTAGAGGTTCAGCAGGGAAGGGTATCGTTCAGTCACTGGGGCGCCACGCTGAACTGCTGTATGGATAGTCTGCTGCTGGCTTTGAAGCGCGAGGGGTACCGTTTATGCGTGATGGAGACGGAGCACGCGGCCAGCAGATGCGACTGCGAGTGCGACTATATCGTTTATGGAGAGATCGTGGGCCTGTCCCCCGGCACCTGTACCATAGAGATTCGAAATACCGCGGCGCCGGAAAGCGTGTTGTGCGCGGTCCGGGTAACCGTACCCTGACGGAGGAATAAAAAAGGAGCCTGGATGTCTATCCGGTCGGAACAGGGATTTTCCCGGGACAACACTACGGGGTTTAAGTGGGGTAAGTATCTGAGGCTGGCGCTTCTCTGGGTGGTGGCCTCGGCGGTAGTCGGAACGGCGAGTCTGTGGGTCTGGAGTGCTTTGTACCGCAGGGCCGACCACACGGCGGCCCTGGTTTCGGCGCGCAGCCGCCTTGTACGCATCCAGGAAAGGTCGCTTCCCGATTCCGCCGGGGAAAAGCGAACGGCATTCGAGCTGACCGATGAGCGGGGCCGCCGCACCCGGGGAGAGCTCCATTTGCCAGACACCGCCGTCGGCAGGCTGCCCGGCTTGCTGGTCCTGGGAGGCCGGGGGACCGGAGCGCGGGCCGCCGGGCTTATCAGTGTAAATCGGCCGGCGGCGCTTTGCTCCATGGATTACCCGGCTTACCGGACGGATAAGATCACCCTGGGAAGCGGCCTGGCCATGGTGGCCGGAATGCGACGAGCCGCCCTGGATGCGCTTGCCGGTGTTTTCAACGTGCTGGATTACCTCTGTGCCCGGAGCGAGGTGGACACCGGCCGGATCACGGTGGTGGGGGCCAGCTTCGGCGTGCCCTTTGCGGTAATCGGGGCCGGCCTGGATCAGCGGGTGGCCGCCCTGGTGTTGGTTTACGGGGCCGGCGACCTGGAGCTCTTGATAGACTGGAACCTGAGAAGGAAGCTTAAATTCGCGCCGGCACGTTTCCTGGTCGGGGGCATTCTGTCCACCGCAGCCGCTCCTTTCGAACCCTCGGCTTATATAGGCCGCCTGGCTCCGAGGCCGCTGTTGATGATCAACAGCAGCCTGGATGAGCGAATACCCGAACCCTGCATCAACCATCTTTTCAGCAGG
>CAZSTM010000522.1:0-3063 GCA_964609635.1 uncultured Gemmatimonadales bacterium | reverse complement strand
AGGTAGCAGAAGGTGGCCACCACCACCATGTCCAGGGCCAGCACCATCAGGATTTTGTGACTGAAAAAATATACTATCCCTTCCGAGAGGATTTTCCTGTAGGACCGGGCTTTAACCGCGCCCAAAGACTCCGGTTCCCGTAAGCCGACTGCGATCAGGCCGGCAAGCCCCATCGGAATGGCGGTAAGCAGCACCGGTGCCCTTAAGCCCAAGAACTTGGCGATGATACTTCCACTGATCGCACCGAGGATAATCCCCCCCAGTTTGAAAGATTCCAGCCTCGAATAGATTTTCTTGGAAGTCCGGGTCAGGTCCAATTCTTTCAGGGTGTCATAAACCAGGGCCTCATCCGCTCCGGAAAACAGGGTGAAGGAGACCGCGAAGATTGTCTCGGCCAGCAGGAAAACTCCGTAGTGGGGATAGCTGGCATAGACCAGCGCCCCCAGCACTCCTGCGCAGGACCCTATGATAATGGAGACTTTCCTTCCCAGGAAATCGGCGACCGTGCCGGTGGGTATTTCCAGCAGAAAGACGCAGAACATGAACCAGGCCTGCAGGAACAGAATCTGGGCGAATCTCAAGCCTCCCCACTCGGTGAAGAAGGGCACCAGCACCGCAGCGAAAAAATGGACCCAGGAGAGCATTCTCACCAGGTACATCTTCCGGATATTGGCCCGCATCGTGGTTGCCATCTCGCACCTGTGGTTGCAGTCGATAATCAGGCGAGGTTCACGGTTAATCCCGATCCGGTCGCGAAGGGTCGGTTTCGGTTGACCTGCCCAGGGAAACAGAACAATACATTTTTTACACTCATCAGGCAATTATTTTTGTCGGAATGAAAGAGTTCCCGTTGTTTTTTTCAAAAACAAATGGTAGAATAAATCGTTAAAGAATTATCAAACTTGAGTTTTGCTCGCCGGTTTCTTTTGTCTATCATGTCTTTTTCGGGGATTTGCCGTTCCCAATAACAACCGGAGATACACGATGCCCAGATACAGACTGCCGCGCGGGGATATTCTCTACCTGAACCGCAAGCCCTTCCATGACGTGGATTTCGACATGCCGGTGGAGGTTGCTGGAGTGCGTTTTCGCAACCCGTTCTTTGTATCCAGCGGCCCGACCACCATGCTGCTCTCCCAGCTCAAATCAGCCGCAGAGCACGGCTGGGCCGGCGCAAGTGTCAAGCTCACTTTCGATCCGCCGCCTTATATCAACCGCAGGCCGCGTTACGGTTGGGACCCCACCAGCCACCTGCTGTATTTCACCGCGGAAAAAAGGCTGAACCTCGAGGAGGCCCTGCGGCTGATCGAGCGGGCCCGGAAGGAAATCGACAATTTCGTGCTGTTCTCGAACTTCACTTATTCCGAGCCGGACATCGAGGGCTGGGTTAAAATGGCCAAGAAGTTCGAGGAAGCCGGGGTGCATATCAACGAGCTGAACATGTGCTGCCCCAACATGTCGTTCAATGTCGAGCTGGCAAAGGACCCCAGCAAGGCCCAGCGTCACACCGGAGCCAGCCAGGGCCAGGACCCGGACGTCCTGCAGCAAATCATCAGGGCCATTAAAGAAGAGACCTCGATCCCGCTGTGTGTCAAGCTCACCCCCGAGGGCGGAAGGCAGCACCTGATTGCCGGAATCTGCTTCGAGGCCGGGGCGGACATGGTCTGCGGAGTGGCCAACCGCCTGGCCCTGGCGGCGATGCGCACGGACAAACCCGGAAAAAGCGATATCTATCTTCAGGAAGAGCAAGGCATGTACTGCATGAACAGCCAGTGGCTCAAACCTCTCGCCCTGCGTGATGTCTACATGATGCGCCACATGGTGGGTCCCGAGCCTGTTATCCTGGGCACCGGCGGGATAACCCTCTGGAGCGATGCCGTGGAGATGATCATGGCCGGCGCCGATCTGGTGGGAGTCTGCTCTGCGACAATCCTGTACGGATTCGGCTTTTTCCCGGAGTTTTTCAGCAAGTTCCGCAGCTACCTGCAAGAGAACCGGATCCTCAGTCCTGCGAACATGCGGGACATGGTGGTCGAGCAGGTGACCACCGCCCCGGAGCTTACTCTTTACGAGGGGTACGCCCGCTTAAAAGACAAGTACCTGGTCGCCCCCTGTGATTATGCCTGCCCGTTTCATGTGCCGGCCCAGGCGTACGTGCGCCTGGTGGCCCAGGAGAGGTTCGAGGAGGCTTACCAACAGATCACCGGCAAGAACCCGCTGCAATATGTCTGCGGCTATGTCTGTAACTTTCCCTGCGAGTCTGCCTGCAGCCGCGGAGTGAAAGACGAGCCGATCCGCATCCGGGCGATCAAGCGCTTCGTGATGGACCTGGCCGGGAAAAAGGGCTGGAAGCCGAAAGTGACCGTAAATAAACCCAACGGCACCAGGGTGGCGGTGATCGGCTCGGGCCCCGCCGGACTGACCGCGGCCCACGAGCTGGCACGCGCCGGCTACCAGGTCACGGTGTTCGAGCGCGAGCAATGGATCGGCGGCATGCTGCGCTACGGTATCCCGCAGTTCAGGCTCCCGCGCAGGATTGTCGACCTGGAAATCGAGGCACTCGAGAAACTGGGAATCAATTTTATTACCAACCAGGCATTGGGGGTCGATTTCACGCTCGAGAGCTTGAGGCAGAAGGGTTTCGAGGGTATCTGCCTGGCCTTCGGCACGCAGGCCGGGAACCTGCTAAACATACCCGGCGAGGTTCCCGGGCTGAAGCGTTATTACCTGGCAATCGATTTCCTGCGCGAATTCTACAAGGGGAACGAACTGGAGATCGGCAGCGGGGTGGTTGTAGTGGGCGGAGGATTTACCGCGGTGGATGCCGTACGCACCTGCATCCGCCGTGGTGCGAAAAAGGTGTTCATGGTTTACCGCCGCACCAAGGAGGAGATGACCTCGATCCCGGAGGAAGTTTACGAGGCCGAGGAGGAGGGCGCGCGGGTAATGTACCTGGTGAGCCCGGTGGAGATTATCGCCGATAACCAGGGCAATATCAAAGGCTTGCGCATGCGTAACAATGTCCTGGGCATCGCGTCCGGCAGCGGCGGCCGCCGGCCGCCC
>CAZSTM010000521.1:0-3073 GCA_964609635.1 uncultured Gemmatimonadales bacterium | reverse complement strand
ACCAGGGCCGGCGAAAAAGGCACCGCCCGCTCAGAACGCCCCCCAGTCCTGCTTGCCGGGGAGGTAGTAGCTGGGACAGATGAAACGAAACATACCGGCGATGGCCCTGGCTTTTTCACGTTTTTTACGGCTCTCAGCGGCCATCTGGGCCAGTCTCTTGTCAAAAACCTCGGAAAAGTATTCTCTCGCCGCTTTTTCTCTTTCCTGTTCAGACCCGGCCAGGGAGCGAATTCCCCGCAGCTCCCCATAGTCCAGCCAGTATCCGCCGCAGGCCGGGCATTCATCGACTTCCACTTGTTTTTCCACGCTGAAAAAGTGTCTCATCATTACCACACCGTCACATTTAGGACACATTCTTCTGCCGGTATGGTCCACCACCAGGCTTTCATCACGCTCGAGGTCCAGCAGAAGCTCTCCAGCGCTCTCATGAGGCTCATCGACTTTCTCCAGTTCGAATTGATCGAACCAGACTCCGGCGCAACCGCCTTTGCAGACATCAAGGGTGATATCCGCGGCTTTTATCTGATGTAAAGTCTTACCGCATGCCGGACATTTCATGGTTGAGTCTCCTCTTATTGTCAGAGCCACTTCATTTCTTCCATCTTCTTGATCTCTTCTTTCAATTCTTCTACAACAGGCTCCAGGTCTTCTTCGGTGATGTTTAATTTGTCCATGCTGTCTTCAAATAAGGCATTATCCACATTAGGCGCATCGATGTATCCGATATTTTGCCTGTGGCAGAGGCGGTTGGAGAGACACAGGATTAAAACCTCTTTTTCAACTTCCTTGTAAGTTAAAAGGTGAGGCTGGTGATGAAAGCCGATAGCCATGCTCATTTCTTCCGGGAAATCCCAGTTCATCATTATGGCTTGGCCGATTTCCGCGTGATCGACAGACATAACCTGTCTCTCAGCATCGTAGAGGTTGAGGTTTTCCTCGCTGGCTTTTTTGAGCGCCGATTTGAAATAATAATCAAAGAACTGGTCCTCCACGATTATGCCGATATCGTGCAGCAGTCCGGCGACATAGAGGTTTTCTCCAGGTTCATTGAACAGTTTCCGGTAGATCAGTTTGCTGCACAGAGCCACAGCCACGCTGTGTTTCCACAGCGACCATCTCGAAAAGCCCTCGAAAACTTCTTCCTTGCTGAACAGATCGCAGGCTTTCTGGTTGACAGCCAGCTCCTTTACCGCATCGAACCCCAGGCAGACAATGGCTTCCTGGATGTCGCTGATAGTCCTCGGGTAGCCGTAATAGGCGGAATTGGCCCGTTTCAGCAGCTTGGCGCAGAGGGGAGGGTCTTTTTCGATGATGTCTTTCACATCGCCGGCGCTGGTTTTGGTATCTCTGACAGCTCTGAGTATTTCGCCGATCACCTCTTTGATAGATGAAATATTTGAGTTGTTGACCAGGCCGATTATCTCTGTAAGTTTTTCGATTTTTTTATCATCCATTTTTTTATCCTCCCGGCAGTGATAGCCTCTCTTAAGCCAATGGGAATCTTGTATCCATTATAACCCGCATCTTAGGGTATTGCCAGTATAGAATTAAAAATCATTCCGGGAATGCTTTTGCTCCTGGAAGAGTGGACTTAATCGCTTTAATTACCGCGGGGTCCAGTATGCGTGCGCCGAACAGCAGAGCCGCAAAAGCTGTCAGAAAGAGCGCCTCGACCCAAAGGTAAGAGCCTGCAATCCGGGCGCCGGCGAAACAGGCGGCGGTGATAACACCCAGGCGCACCAGCTTACCCCATTCGTAACGTATGGGGTAGATTCTCCGTGCCAGGCAGAACAGGAACACGGCCTGGATAATGTAAGCGAAGAGCGCGGCCCAGGCGGCGCCCATCATTCCCCAGACCGGGATGAGCACCAGGTTCGCCGCGACATTGAAAACCGCGGCCGCCCCGGTGGTCCAGGCGTAGTAATGCGTGCGCCCGGTCAGGTCGCAGCCCACGGTAAAGTTGATATAAGCGCCGAAGAAAATGTAGCTGACCATCACCGGCGGTATTACTTTCAAGCCCTCCCAGTAATCTTGATGTATCAGGCGGAAGCCGAAAAAGTCTATCCGCACCAGGTCGTCGGCGAAAAAGGAAACCACCAGGAACAGAGCGCAGAGGAAGACCATGGTGAGAGTCATCACCCGGGCGAACACCCTTTCGGAATCGGGCCGGTCGGCGGCGCGGACCAGGAAAGGCTTCCAGGCCAGGGTAAAAGCGGCCACGGCCAGGTTGGCCACCGCCGCCACCTGGTAGCCCGCGCTGAAAAACGCCACAACCGCCGCGCCTTTCAGCCTGTCGAGGATTACCCGGGCCGACATGTCCAGCACGATTTTTCCCAGGCTGCTGAAAATTATCGGGAAACCGAAAGCGAAATAAACGGCGAAAGATTTCCGGTCGAAAACCGGGCGCAGCATCTTGAAAAAAATGGGCAGGTAAATCAGCAGCACTGCAGCGGAGCCGGCGATATTGGCTGTCAGCACCCCGGTCATTCCCATCGACTGCCAGGCCAGCAAATAAACCACCAGGAAACCGTAAACCGATATGGAGCTCAAGATACCTGCCATGAAAAGAAAAGGATGGTTTTGGGCCCGCAGATAGCTGTAAGACATGGTGTTGATTGCATCCAGCCAGAGAAGCGCAGCCGTCAGCCGGACCAGTTGAGGATCATCGGGCAGGGGCTCGGCGAAATAGCCTCCGGCGATAAAATCCGCTCCCAGATAAACTGCAGCCGCACCCAGAGTGCTGACTGTCAGGAGCGGCCAGAAATGGGTGCTGAACATCTCGGCCTTGCGGCTTGCTCCGATCAGGTGGCGGACCAGGGAATTGCCCATGCCGAAAATGAAAAAAAGCTGCAGAAAGGCTACCAGCGTGTAGGTCAGCTTGAGGTGTCCGAACTCCTCCGGAAGCAGCAGGTTGGTCAGGACCGGGAGCAGGATCAAGCCCATGCTGCGGGCTATCACACTGCTTATCCCGTAGACGGCGGTTTCACGGACCAGCGAGCGGATAGAGACGGTTGTCATAGGGGAAAGAGAATCAAGTGACAAAGTTACAGAGTGACAAAGTGGCAAAGGGATA
>CAZSTM010000520.1:0-3078 GCA_964609635.1 uncultured Gemmatimonadales bacterium | reverse complement strand
CTTCGGGAAGCCCCAGCTCGATTGAGCCTGCCCGTCCGATCCCGGCTCTCAGCCTGGGCGGGCTCATCTTTCCGGCGGGCACTAGAAGCTCCCAAGCGGGGTACCTGGGGATAGGCAAAGCCGCTCCGGCCGGGTGCCCAGCCAGCGAGTCATCGTAAAAGCGCTGGGCCTGCTCGGCCACGCGAAGCACTCTGTCGAGGTTGGCTTTCAGCTCCGCAGGCATGTCGATTGTGTCTATTTGAGCACACAGAATTCCCGGAAACAGCGCCAGCCAGAGGAAAGGAAGATAATTTTTTAGACTCATTTCGACCCGGTGCGATAATTGTGTTTAGCAGATTGCCTAACTCATAACATCCAGGAGGGAAAATACCACTTAAACCGGGAAAATGTCAATTGACATAAAAAAAGCGCCGGCTTAAAAAGCGCGGCGCTTTTCGGGGGAAGATTGCTCCGGTGAATCTACTTATTTGACTTTGACTTTCAGCTCACGGGGCTTGGCCTTTTCCAGCTTGGGCAGCGTGACTGTGAGCACACCGTCCTTGTACTCGGCTTCGATTTTCTCCGCATCCACCTGGTTGCCCAGTTGGAAGGAGCGGCTTATGCGGCCATAGCTGCGCTCGCGGCGCAAGACACCACCTTCGTTGCCCTCGTACTCATCGCGTTTCTCGGCGGAGATGGTCAGAGTATCGTTCTCCACCGTAACGTTGAGGTCTTCGGATTTCACACCGGGAACCTCGGCTGAGATAACATAGTGGTCTTCCTTTTCAGACAGGTCCACCCTGAGACCCGTAGCCCGGTTGTCGCTGGCCCAGTGATCGAACAGGTCCATAAAAGGATCTGTCCATAAGCTCCGGCTTCTGTGTGCCGGAACTCCAGTCGGCGTCCATCTTACCAATGTCATGATGATCCTCCTTATTTAAGGTTAACGGTAAGGTTGATTCAGCCTGAAAGTATCCAGGCTTTTCCGAAATATTTTTAGATGCTTTCAAAGTCCGCCTATAGTAAAGGCAAGGGGCGTGCCAGAAAACTGTTTGCCTGGGTAACTTATTATAAATTAGGTAGATAGCTATAGAAAAGGAATGGTAACCGGACTGCAGTTTAAGGCGGAGTTTTTTCTAATGCCGCCACTATGGCACCTATAGCTTGCTAAAAAGGCGCATGAATGCCATAATGACAGTTCGGAGGGGGTTCCGGCAAAATTACCGGATGGTTCAGGAATGGTTCTGCTGGTTATTCTGCCTGTTGTTCGGGACCGGATGTGTTTTTGAGTGCTTGCTTCTTCTGGAGTTATACTCCCGGGCGTTTTCATTGAACTCTTCGAGGGAGACCTTGCGGCGGAAGCCCTCGGGGTTGGTCAGCTCGACCATTTCATTAAAGATATCCAGGTTTGAAACCCTTTCCGGCTCCCTGGATCCCATCATGAATTCCTTGCCTTCCTTGGGGAACTTTCTCACCTGTTCCTTATAAAAGGTTCTTTCGAACATCAGGCAGCACATCAGGCGGCCGCAAATCCCGCTGATCTGAGAGGGATTGAGCGAGAGCCTCTGGTCTTTGGCCGCCCGCAGGGTGACCGGTTCAAAGTCGATCAGAAAGCTGGTGCAGCAGAGCTTGCAGCCGCACCTTCCGCAGCCCCCGATCCGCCGGGCTTCATCGCGCACTCCGATCTGCTTGAGCTCGATTCTGGTCTTGAAAACCGCCGCCAGGTCCTTGACCAACTGGCGGAAATCCACCCGCTTTTCCGCGGTGAAATAAAAGCTTATCTTGTTTCCATCGAACTGCCATTCCGCATCGACCAGCTTCATGTTCAGAGCGTGCTCCTCGACCTTGGTATGGCAGATTTTAAGCGCGTCCGCCTCCTTGAAAACCAGCTTCTCAGCCTTTTCGAGGTCTTCCTTGCCGGCCAGGCGGCGGATGACACCCAGCTTGCTCTCCTTGTCGGTGTGCTTGCGCTCCGAAAGCGTTCCTTTCTGGATCACCCTGCCCAGGTCTTCTCCGCGCTCCACCTCGACAATAACATAATCGCCTATCTTGAATATCAGGTTGTGCTTGTTCAGATAAAATTCTTTCCGTTCGCCCTTGAACTGGACTTCAACGATCTCTGGGCCCATGGGTTATAACCTCTCTAAGATTTTGCAGGATCGACCAACCCAGCAGACGCAGGTTGACATTGCGGTTCAACTGGTCTTGAAGATTAATCAGCCTGCCCAGTAAATTTATCAGTGAATGAATGTCGTCCACCCGGCGGGAGTAATCCCTGAGCCTGCCGGTTTCCAGCGAGGCACCGGAGTTGGTGTCGGATGTCTTTTCTGTTTGCAAGCGATAGATGAGTATATCGCGCACGGTTTTGGTCAGAAAGGCCAGGTAACGTTCGAAATCGCCCCGGTTCCACATCGGGCCCGAGCGGTCTTCAACCAGCTCGCAACACCCGCCCACGCCGTCTGTGAGCACGGCCGCCAGGGATTTATCCACCCAGGACTTCTGCGCCTCGAAAGACTCCTGGTCTTTCATTCTCAGCGCCAGGGTCAGGTTGCCGTCCGCGGCCGCCACCAGTTCACGGGCCAGGGCGGCATCGACACCGAAACGATCTCTGAGCACCGCCTCCGAGGTGGCGGTCCGGGGGCGGTTGACCCGCAGCCTCTGACAGCGGCTGAGAATGGTGGGCGGCAGGCTGACCGGCCGGTCGGAGCAGAGGATCAGCTCCACTTCCGGCAGCGGTTCCTCCAGCAGCTTGAGCAGCGAGTTGGCCGCCTCGGTCCGCAGCCGGTCCGCGCCGGTGATCACGAACACCCTGCGCCGTCCCTCGAAACAGCTCTTGCCGGCCTCTTCCCGGATACCTCGAACCGCGGCCAGGCGGTGTTCGCACTTTTCGGTGAACTGCTGGTCCAGCCAGGGACGAGAGCGTTTGTCGGCGAACACCTCTGCCAGCTTATCCTTATCCTTATCCTCTCCGGAGGATTTGTAGAGACTTCCGGGCACGGGAAAGACCCAGTGAAGATCGGGGTGGTTCAGGTTTTCCACCTTGCGACAGGATGAGCAGTCGCCGCAGGGTCCCTTGCGACCGAGGTTTGTAGTACAGTT
>CAZSTM010000519.1:0-3082 GCA_964609635.1 uncultured Gemmatimonadales bacterium | reverse complement strand
ATGTTGGCCAGGCCCAGCTTGATCCACGGTATCGGTTTGGGAATCGTGGAATCCATTACGAACAGCACCAGTTCAAAAACCGTGGCCAGGGCCACCAGGGCCAGCATCTCAGTCCGGCGCCGGACTGCATAAGGAGTTTGCATAAGGTCCAAACGATTTTTCCTGCGACAAATCACCTTCAACGGGTTACGGAATCCAGTGTCTTGCGGGTCTCATCCGGTGGAGCCGAACCCTCGATGCGGGCCAGTAACCGGTTGGGCGCGCATACCAGCACCGAGCCCCGGCGGTAAATCGGCCCGGTTTTTTCGCAGATTTTCTGCGGACAGGAGGAGTCCTTGAAACGCACCGAGCCGCCGACGATCTCTATCCGGACCGGCCCCAGAAAACCGGCTACCTCGAAGCTGGTGTCGGCATCCAGAGCGAAACGGCCGACAATCTCATCCTCGAGCCTGACCATCACCTGCAGGCCGGATTCCTGCTCGGCCGGCCGGGGCCCCAGCCAGCGATACCCGTACACCGAAGCTGTCAGCGCTCCCAGACCGACTATCAGCAGCAAATCCAGCGAGGTAAAAAGCGGTGGGAGCCTGAAAACCCGCTGCATCTGCACTTTTTTTACCTTCCCCGGATTAGGAATAAAATACCTTGATAGCGCTACATCTTCCTATAATAGGCTGCAGGCTACAGGGTTTCATCGCAGGGATTTCACCCCGTGCGCCAGGAACTTTTGAACTCTCGACGCACAAGTCAAGTTATATCCACCAGGTTTTCTTCAAGGAATTGGTATGCCGGCCAGGTTCGGTGTCATGAACTCGAGAAAACTCTCTGTGGCCTTGTACGCCAGGGGAGCGCTTTCAGAGTCGCTCTCTGTCCGGTAGACAATCAAGCCGCAGAAGCCCTGTTTTTCCAGAAGCTCGAATCCCCTGGCGGGTCCCAGAAGAACCAAGGCCGTGGCCAGTGCATCCGCTTTCAGGCAGTCAGAGTCTACCACTGTGGCGCTGACCACTCCACCGGAGGCCGGGTAGCCGGTTTCCGGGTCCAGGATATGGTGGTAACGACGTCCTCCGGCGAAAAAGTAGTTCTCATAATCACCCGAAGTGGCCACGAACATTCCATCGGTGAGTTCCAGCACACCGAGATGGCCGGATTCTATCCGCGGGTGTTGAACCCCCACGCGCCAGCTTTTGCCGTTGGAACCCACTCCCAGCACTCCGATTTCCCCGCCCAGGTTGACCAGAGCGTTCCGGACACCCGCGGCTTCGAGTACGGCTACCGCCCGGTCTACGGCGTAACCCTTGGCGATACCTCCCATTTCCAGGCGGCCTAGATTACGACCCAGCCGAGCCGCACGGCCCCGATCGGAAAGAACCAGCCCGGTCGACCAGTCGGTGGAATCCAGCAGTGCCGTAATATCCAGGCTGTCGGGGAGTTTGGCCCTGGTACTATTATTATTAAAACCCCAAATATCCACCAGGTCCCCTACCGCCGGATCGAAAAGGCCGCCCGAGAGGTCCCTGATTTTTAGAGCGGTCGAAAGCACGCGAGACATGTCCCGGCTAAGCATGACCGTCTCGGCGCTACCGCGCAAGGCGCTGAGACGGCTTATTTCACTTACGGGGTTTCCAGGATCGAAGATCGAATTGATCCTGGCTATCTCATCGAAGACGAGGTTCGCGGCTTTCTCGGCGAACGATCTTTCCGGGGTCCGCACCTTGACAGTCAGTATGGTGCCCATAGTGAAACTATCGAAAACATGGGTCACCACCTGGCTTCCGCTCCCAGGAGCGGTATTGCCGGCCCCGGCCAGAAACTTCATCCCGACCACCGCCAGCGCCAGCAAGAGAACCACGGCTATGCGGTAAATCCATCTATCGGTCGCGCTCAACTATCAGTTCCACCAGTTTTTTCAGCTTGGCCGCCAGCTCCCGGTTGGGCAGTTCCATGAGCAAGTTTACCGCTTCGGCGGCCAGATCCCTTACCCGGGAGCGGGTGTACTCGATACCACCCGCCTCGCCGACCATCCGGGCCACGCCCTCGGCCTCGGCCCTGCCGATTTCCTTCCCGGAGTAAAGGTCCTTTACCTCCTTACGGTCTTTGGCGCTCATCCGGGAGACGGCATAAATCAACGGCAGGGTCGTCTTGCGCTCGAGGATGTCCATCATCCTGGGCTTACCGGTATCCGTGGTTGAGCCGATATAATCCAGCAAATCGTCCGTAATCTGGTAAATCGAACCAAAAAGCATACCGTAGCTATTTAAAGTCTTCTTGTTGGCTCCTCCGGTCAAAATCGAGGCCACCGTACAGGATACCCTGAAAAGGGAAGCTGTTTTTTCCTTGATAAAGGCGAAGTAATCTTCCTCGGTAACTTCGAGATTGCCTTCCATTGACATCTGGCGCATCTCCCCCAGGGCCAGGCTACGGCAGGCTGAAGTTATCTCCGAGATTATTTCCACATTGCCCAGGCGGGCTATTTCACCAAATGCCTGGGCCAGAAGATAATCACCGACTATCACACTGGTCTTATGGTCCCACTTGGCGTTCAGGGTGAGCACGCCGCGCCGGTACGCGGAACGGTCGATCGAATCATCATGCACCAGCGAGGCGGTATGGATGAGCTCTATACCCGCGCCTACCGAGATCAGATGTTCTTTGTCCGCCCGTCCGTTCTCGGCGGCCAGAAGCAGGAGCATGGGCCGGATCATTTTCCCCGAAGTGCTGAAAAGGTGGTCGACCGCCTGGTCCACCAGGCCGAAATCCCCGCGCACCAGCTCGCAGATCAGGGTTTTAATCTGCTTGAGTTCCACCGCCACCGGTGAGCGCAGCCGCGCAAAAGAATCCCGCCATTCACTTTTCAGACTAAGCACAGCCATACTTCTTAAAACTCCTGTGTTCTCAATGGATTATTTCATCTCAGCGATACTTTGCCGAAAGGGCCACAGATTAGTCAAGCTAATATTTACTATTATCAAAGTCAATCAAAACTTAACCACTAGTACTCTATCAAGTTAGAAATGCATTGTAACCTGGACAGATGAAATGACTGAGATTTTGCGAACCTACGAAAACAGACTATAGGCTATAGGCT
>CAZSTM010000518.1:0-3085 GCA_964609635.1 uncultured Gemmatimonadales bacterium | reverse complement strand
ATTTATCTACAGGATATTGGCGTACAGGCGGAAGAGATATTCCCTGAGCCGGGATTCAGGCGGTCATCTGGCTGTTCTCCGGCTTGCCGTCCGGATCATCGCCGCCGGCAACCGGAGCATGTTTGCCGAGGATAATGTTGATAAAGGTATCCGCATTTTCCATTTCGGTAGCGACCGCCTCGAGGTAAAACTGCATATCCACCCGTTCGTCCTCGGTCAGGCGAAGGGGCAACCGTCTCAGGACACCCCGATAAAAAGGCGGCACCAGGGGATCGCCTCCGCTGCCGATGCGGGCCGCTCGGGTGATAATATCGGCGAAATGTACGATGGCGGACAATTCGGGACTGACTTTAGCTGCCAGCGGCACATGATGCAGATGAATGGCCTCGGCCAGGGAATTCGGCAGATTCCAGCGTTTGGCCAGCCACCAGCCGACTTCCGCGTGATTGACTTTAAAGACCTGTTGCTCGGCCTGGACCAGCATGATCTCTTCCTGCTCCACCATCCGCAGGCATTCGGAGTAATATCGAGTCTGGTACTGGCTCAGGATAACCTTGCCGATATCGTGAATCAGGCCGGCCACGAAAGACTCGCCCTCGATGGCATGGAACCCGTGCATGCGCGCCAACATCTGGCTGGCCACTCCCACCCCCACGGAATGCTCCCAGAACCGGCTGTAATCGAGCAGTTCATCACCCTTTCCCGCCCTGACAAAACGGTCGATTATGGAGACCGAAAGCCCCAGATTCTTGATAGTTTCGAAACCGAGGACAACGACCGCAAGGTTGATAGTGGAAATGGGATTGGGGAAACCATAGAAGGCGGAATTAGCCAGTCTCAACAAGCGCGCGGTGAACACCTGGTCGGTTTTAATCAACCTTCCCAGGGAGCGGGCTGAGCTTTTGGGATCGTCGATGAGTTCGATCATCTTGGCTACTATCGTGGGCAAGGTCGGCAGATTGATGATCGTCTGGGTTATTCTTCTTAGGTGTTCTTTATCGATTCTGGCGATATTTTGCATTTCAAATTTCTATAATGTGAATGCTTGTTCCGCTTTCTTGAGTTGTCATGCCCTCAGGTCGATCTTTCTTCCCCTGAGCGAGTCTGGACCCTCGGCTTCGTCGGACGGCGACTCCCGACCGGCAGCCTGATTGTCGGCCTGAGACTTGCCGTGATCGGGATTTTGCTTCTTCTCCCAGTAAGCTTTACGGTCCTCACCGCCCTGTTCCCCTTCACCGACAGCATCCACCCGGTCGATAAGGAGTTCCTCAAAGCGGCCTTCGTCCTCTTCTTTGGAGTGGCTGCGCTTGGGACGAATCGGGTTGTTGGGCTGCATATCGCCGGAAATCGGTATAACCACAGGTATTACCCCCTTTCAAGCTTCATCGGCCAGGGGTACGACAGTTATCGGCTCTAATCCCTTGGTCATTGATTTGAGACCGGTGGCGATCGATTCGGTTTTTTCTTCTGCAATTTTGATGCCTGAAAAGGAAAATTCCCGGCGGGTAAACGGCTTCCCGGCAGATGCTACCGTCAGTGGAAAAAATACTCGACAGTACTTAGTTGTAAGTAGCTGGTGGCTGGTGGTCAGTGCCCGGTTGCCGGTCGTTGGTGATCAGTGCTCAGGAGTAGGATGTCGGAAGAGAAAAAATAAATCCGGTGCCAGTTGTTCCGGATGCTACATAGAATGCCGAAGCTTGCCGCGCAACCTGAGCATGGCCTCGGTATGAATCTGGCAGACCCGGGACTCCGAGATCTGCATTACCTCACCGATCTCTTTGAGAGTCAATTCCTCATAGTAGTACAACGCCAGGACCAGTTTTTCCCGCTCGGGCAGGGAATTGATCCCTCCGACCAGTATTTGTTTAACCTCTTTGCGTTCCAGGTCGGAGTACGGTCCGAAACTTTCCGAGTCTTCGATTACATCCCCGAGCCGAATTGCTTGGTCGCCGTCCTCATAGACCGTATCGTTCAGGGAAAGAAAGGTGATCGGGCTGACTTCCTCGAGCATCACCTGGTATTCCTGGAGACCTACTCCCAGCCTGGCGGCCATTTCCTTTTCGGTAACCGGGCGCCCGAATTCGCCTTCCATTTGATGGAGCAGTTTTTCCAGGTTGCGCGCCTTTTTACGCACGCTGCGCGGAACCCAGTCCAGGCTTCGCAGCCCATCGATGATGGAACCCTTGATTCGCAGGGCGGCATAGGAAGTGAAACGGACCTGTTTTTCCGGTTTATAGTTCTCGATAGCATCGATCAGACCCAGAATCCCCAGGCTCTTGAGATCATCGAGTTCCACCGAATGCGGTAGAGAGACCGCCAGACGTTCGGAGATGTAGGAGATCAAGGGCAGGTTGGCCAGGAGAATCTTCTCTTTCAATTTATAGTCGCCGTTTTTGCGGTACTTGGCGATCATCGCCTCGATCTGCTCGTTTTTGCGGGCGCGCTTTTCGGCCGCCTCGCTCCTCGCAGCAACTCTTGCATCCGAGGCGTTCTCAAGCTTCAGCCCGCTGTCTTTTTTCGGAGCGGTGTCTATCTGTGGCTGTTCTGCCATAAGTCTGTCTCGATCTAAACGGTTAAAAGCAAAGTGAAAAAGCCTCCGTCTGCTCTAGGGGTCACAAGCCGACTCTCAGGTGGATACCCGGGCAAACTCCTCACCGGCGGTGCTAACCCGGGGGAAGGTTTGCATCCTCTACGGTCTTCTTGCCGGGTGTAAAAGGAGTATTCACCGGCTCCTCTTCCTCTTGCGCTTCCCAGGTCTCAAGGGCCTCTTCACTCGGTTGAATCGGTATATGAACCGAGCCGATCAACTTCAACAAATACCATCGCAGCATTAATCCCACGGCGCCGAAAAACACCATCAGAATTATTGCTCTGAACAGCGCGGTCATGAAAGGGATCCCGCTGGCCAGACATATCAGCATTGCCAAATATGACAGCAGAAAGGCTAATTTCAGGACATTGGTTTCCATGTAGAAAGCCCTTCCACTATGGTGAACAGTAAGTTCGACCTGTTGACAGGTCAGAAAACATTTTTAACCACCAGCTTGGCGATTTTAGCCGGGTTCGCCAGCTCGATGTCCTCCGG
>CAZSTM010000517.1:0-3088 GCA_964609635.1 uncultured Gemmatimonadales bacterium | reverse complement strand
CGGTCTCATAGCCCTGCTCCTTGAGACTATGGCCAAGCATTACTTTGACCGCAATATTGACCATCGGCACACCGGTTACCTTGGAGATAAAAGGTATGGTACGGCTCGCCCTTGGATTGACCTCCAGCACATAGACCCTGGCATCCCGCGCCGTCCTGCCCGGGACAATCACGAACTGGATATTCATCAGGCCTCTGACATTCATGCCCAGCCCGATGCGAACGGTATAGTCAACAATTCTCCTGACTTCAGCCTCGGTCAGATTCACACCGGGATAGACAGCCATCGAATCACCACTGTGCACCCCTGCCCGTTCGATATGCTCCATGATACCGGGAATAAAGACACGCTCACCATCGGCAACTGCGTCAACCTCTACCTCTTTGCCTTCAAGATACTTATCGATAAGGATAGGATGGCCGGTATCAAGCTCTACCGCCTGCCGCATATACCGAATGAGTTCATTGGCATTCTGCACAATCTCCATGGCACGTCCGCCGAGGACATAGCTGGGGCGGACCAGTACCGGATAACCGATATGCTGGGCAATGCCAAGGGCTTCGTCCAGCGAGGTAACGCCTGCACCCGGCGGCTGGGGAATGCCAAGCCCGTTGAGAAAGTCCTCAAAACGGCGACGGTCCTCAGCCAGGTCGATAGCCTCAGCGCTGGAACCAATCAGCGGCATACCGCTACGATTAAGCGGCTCTGCCAGGTTGATGGCCGTCTGACCGCCGAACTGGACAATCGAAGGTGCAAAATGACCGGTACCATTCTCATTTTCCAGTATATCGCGCACGCTTTCCTCATCCAGTGCCTCAAAGTAAAGTCGGCTGCTGGTATCGAAATCGGTGGATACCGTTTCCGGATTAGAGTTGACCATTATGCTCTGGTAACCGGCCTCCTGTAATGCCCAGGCTGAATGGACACTGCAATAGTCGAACTCAATACCCTGCCCGATGCGGATAGGCCCGCTGCCAACCACCAGTGCCTTGCTTTCAGGGATTGACACGGCTTCGTTTTCCTGTTCATAGGTACTGTAGAAATAAGGTGTAGCCGCGTCAAACTCGGCGGCGCAGGTATCGACCATTTTATAGACAGGCCGGATATTCCAGTCGTGCCGTAGTTGTCGCACCTGCTCGGGGAGACGGTCGGCCAGGGTACCAATCTGCCCGTCGGAAAAGCCGAGTCTCTTTGCCTGCCACATCAGCTCCGGTGTCAGTTGCTCCGAGAGCAGTCGTTCTTCCATGTTAATGATATTACGTAATTTGGCGATAAACCACGGGTCAATATACGTTTTTTCGATAATCTTCTCAAGGCCAACACCCCTGCGCATTGCCGCCATCAACGCCCATAGTCGAAGGTCATTGGGATGCAGGGGATATTCATTAATATCCGTACCAGACTCCCAGCCGGGATCTTCCCATAAAAGCGACCGTTTTCCGAACTCCAGGGAGCGTACCGCTTTCTGCAAAGCCGCCTCGAAGGAACGGTCGATAGCCATTACCTCGCCGGTAGCCTTCATCTGGGTGCCAATAACACGGTCACCAGAAGCGAATTTATCAAACGGCCAGCGTGGAATCTTGACCACCAGGTAGTCGAGCGCCGGCTCAAAGGAGGCCATTGTCTTGCCGGTAACGGCGTTAGGGATTTCATCGAGACGCTTACCCACGGCAATCTTGGCAGCAACACGCGCAATCGGATAGCCGGTGGCCTTGCTCGCCAGAGCAGAGCTGCGGCTCACCCGCGGATTGACCTCAATGACATAGTATTTACTGCTATTGGGATCAAGGGCAAGCTGGACATTACAGCCGCCTTCGACACCGAGGGCACGGATTATCTTGAGGCTGGCCGAGCGTAATAGCTGGTACTCCTTATCGGTGAGCGTCTGGCTGGGGGCAACCACGATGCTGTCGCCAGTGTGTACACCCATCGGGTCGAAGTTCTCCATGTTACAGACGGTGATGCAGTTGTCGGCGCCGTCACGCATTACCTCGTACTCCACCTCTTTCCAGCCGACTACCGATTCCTCAATGAGCACCTGATTGATTGGACTGGCCGCCAGACCCACGGGCACAGCCTGCTCAAGCTCGTCCCATGTATTGGCAAAACCACCGCCGGTACCACCAAGCGTATAGGCCGGGCGGATAATCAGCGGCAGCCCAATCTCTTCAGCCACCCGGCGGGCTTCCTCCATACTGGTGACGGTGGCACTCCGCGGCACCGGTTCACCTATATCCAGCAGCATCTGCTTGAAAAGCTCGCGGTCTTCGGCTTTACGAATGGTATCTATCGGCGTGCCCAGACTGCGGACATGGTATTTATCCAGTATACCGGCATTATAGAGGTCAACCGCCAGATTGAGTCCTGTCTGGCCACCGAGGGTTGGTAAAAGGCCGTCGGGTCTTTCCCGTTCGATGATTCGAGCGAGCATGTCCACAGTAAGCGGCTCGATGTAAACGACATCGGCGATGTCTTCATCGGTCATGATAGTGGCCGGGTTGGAGTTGACCAGTACCGAAACAACCCCCTCCTCGCGCATCGCCTTACATGCCTGTGTTCCGGCGTAGTCGAACTCCGCCGCCTGCCCGATAATAATTGGTCCCGAGCCGATGATTAAGACTTTTTTAGGTTTTTCAGAAGTTATCATGTATTTCCTTTACTAGGAATCACGTTTCCCAAGGGGACACCCCCTGCTGTCCAACCTGTTCTCCGTTAAGAGTTACCTTCCAAGGGGGACACCCCCTTGGTATCCCCCGCCAAGAGGGATTTCACCCCTCTTAAACTCCCCAAAACGGTGGGGAGGCAATTCCCTAGTGCAGGCCCTTCGCACCTTAAAGTGAGGGCTGGTTTCTGCGCCGATTTTAATAGTTTTGGAGGGTTTATCCAGCAATTTTTAACTCCCCTAAGCAAACAACGCATCAAAATCTTTAAGCAACTCGGATTTAATAACTATGCCGAGATTATTTGGAATACGAGAAATGAGAACGGGTCTTTGCGCTACGGGGACATCAACAATTTCAATTTCACCGGTAGCAGTATGTTGGGGTCCAGCATAGAGAATTCCAAGAAGCTTTACACGGGTGGAACC
>CAZSTM010000516.1:0-3104 GCA_964609635.1 uncultured Gemmatimonadales bacterium | reverse complement strand
ATAGTAAGCTCCGGGGTCTACTTCTACCGTATCAAAGCCGAAGGTTATGTAGCCACCCGAAAGATGGTCCTTCTCAAGTAGTTGACTAAGGCGGAAGTCTCGCCTTTGATATAAAACGCGGCCGGAAGCTTTGGCTTCCGGCCGCGTTTTTTTTTTAACCGGAATGCTTGAAATGCCGAAATATTAAGATAGCAGCGATTGTAAAGTAATTTTCCACATAATTTTCTTTGCGCACGAATCCAGAGGGGCGAGGCATGCCCGGCCCTTTATACGTCCGTTCAATACAGACGTATTTTCAGTGAATTTAGATAACTAACCATACAGATCAATTCATTATGAACTTTTCCGGATTGAAAGCCAGAAGAGCCATCTTCCCGTTGCTGCTGCTGGTTTGCGTGCCGAGGGTTAATTTATCGGCCGCTCCCGTTATTGTTCATATGGTGCCCTCCACGGCTGAGGCCGGAGATCAGGTGCTGGCGGTGGGAGAATCTTTCGGCTCGTACCTCAGGCCGCCCGGCGAGGCTCAGGAAGGGGCCGATCAGCAGCAGGCCGGGGATACCAGTCGAGTGGTTCTGGTCAACATCGGAGCCGGCGGTCCCGGGGTTTTGCGTAACTGCCCGGTCTTGAGCTGGGAGGATTCAAGGGTGATCTTTACAATACCCGGGGACGCTCAGATGGACAAACGCATTGGGTCCGAAGGCTTCCCGGTCAGCGATACCCTTTTGTTTTATCCCGCCGGGAGTTCATCCCCCCTTAAATTGCCTTATCTGGTAATGGATTTAGAGGGTTTGACAATCGACAACCTGCAGCTTATCAATGTCACCCCGACCTCGACCGAGGTGCATTGGCGCTCCTCGACCAGGGGGCCGGATACTCTGGTTCTGGGCCTGGGAATAGCCGATACTCTCGATATCACCTCCGACTATTTTGCCAATGACAGGAATTACTATCCGACTTTCGTGGTGGCCATCTCGGGTCAGCTGAGCTTGCAACCCTCGGAAGTTAACTTTTTCCACTCCGATCTCGCCCTTGGAAACGGGATCCACCAGGTGGTGTTGACCGATCTTCAGCCGGACAGACTGTATCAATTTTACATCGTTCTGCCGGAAGGACGGTTCCTGGCGGACAGTTCCCGTATGGTGGGAGGGCCTTTCACTCCGGTGTTGATCGGCCGGAGCGCGATTAACCATAACGGCTTGCTGGATGCTTTCGCCTTTCGCACCTTGCCGAATGCCTACCCGGGCGGGATGAGTTACCTGTTGACCGGTAGTGTCGATGCACCGGTAGTAGGCGGCATGGTGGCTGTTTTTCTGGTAAGTGCCGCGGAACCCTCCGATACCTCGAGCACTGTCGGAGCACCGCTCGACTTTCAGGGTAACTGGGTGGTCAATCTGAATTCATTACGGCTTGTACGGGAACCTTCGCGGCAATTTTACCACTGTCAAGGGGATATTATCTGTGTGACCATCGATGCCGGAAACCAGGGTTTCTGCCGCTTCGAAACCTATCGCGGTCCCCCGGAGGTTACGGTGCAGAACATGGGCCGGCAAACTCTTCAGCCGGTCGTAAACTTCCCGGAACTGATCTGCACGGGGAATAATCTGTTCAGCGTGCCCGTAATGCATTCGGATAGCCGGCCCTTGAGTGCCGTTTACCTGTTGGAGAAAGTGTCCGGAGCGAATGCGAGTCTCAGCAGGTACTTGTCCGATCAGGGAATTTTTCAGACCTGTTACCGCTCCGGTTTGCCGGGTGATCAATATCTCGGCGATAATTTCATCCTGCGTCCCGGGGAGGCGTACATCTTTTCCTCATCGCATAAAGCAGAGTTGATCTGGAGAGGGGCCATGTTCGGCAGAAACCTGCCGGAGATCAAATTCCCCGGAGCGGGTCTTTACTATTTTTCCAGACCGCTGCAGCCCGATTCCCTGGCCTGTAACTGGGACTCCTATTCTTTTTTGCAGGAAGTGGCGGCGGCAAAGGAGATTTTCACCTGGGACAGCCGCTATCAGCGCTACCTGAGCGCTTTCAAGCTTTTCAACGGAGAAATCCTCGGACGGCTCTTCGCCTTGAGACCCGGAGGCGGATACATTACGCGTATCACGGAAGCGGACTCCTGGGACGCCTCCATTCCAGGCGATGCCTTGCTCGCGGGAAGGAGCGCAGCGCAGAATCCGGGACCGGGTCCGGAAGAATGCCTGGCAGTGCAGCCCGGCGACTGGCACCGGATGGCCTGGTCCGGACAGCCGATCCTCTGCAATTTGACGGCGAACTCGTTCAGCCTTCTTGCCCGGAGCTCTCGCTCGGATGTCGAGACGCGGGCGCTTGACCAAGAGAGCCGAATCGAGGTTTACCACCGGGATGGATACCGGCTGATTGTATGCTCCGGTCTGCCTCCGGGTTCCGAGATTCCCCTGACCGGCCGGGATACAGCGCTTCGGCTTCCGGAAAATGCCTTGCCCGGACGGCTGGATTTAATATGTTATGGTACCCTGGCCGACAGCAGAGGCTTCCCGCTGGCCGGACGACCGGTCTGGATGGGCGTGCACGGTAGCGATCCTCTGGTGGGCGATGCGCTTTTGACTTTCAGCGACAGTGCCGGAACCTGGTGGGTTAATCTGGCCAATCTGCCACAGAATGTCTCCAAAAGTTCGGCAGGGGATGATTCCCTGGCTCTGCAGGTGACCACCTCTGCCGGGGAAAGCCTGCTGCAGACCGAAATCCGCCTGGGGGACAGTTTTCCTGCCGGTCTGGATTTAAGGCTGGAGTACTCGGCTCCGGAGTCGTCCTCCAAACTGCATGCGGCTGCCGGCAAAAAAATGCCGCGGGCTTTGCTGCTGGACCAGAATTATCCAAATCCTTTCAATCCTCGAACCAGCATCGATTTTACGGTTCCCGCCTCGACCGATCAAACCCGGCGCGTCCGCCTGGAGGTATTCAACCTGCGGGGCCGGAGGCTGAAAACCCTGATCGAGGGAAACCTTGCCGCGGGAAGATACAGCGTGACCTGGAACGGCCGGGACGAACAGAACCGGCCGGTCGGATCGGGAGTATATCTCTACCGTTTGAGCCTGCCGGAAACCGTGCTGACCCGCAAGATGATACTG
>CAZSTM010000515.1:0-3132 GCA_964609635.1 uncultured Gemmatimonadales bacterium | reverse complement strand
AAGGAAGAATACAGGAGTCAGAAGTCAGGAGTCAGAAGAGAAGAGAAAAGACAGAATGCAGAACCTGAGAGCCGTGCCTCTGTCTTAGTCAGACTTCTTTATTTTCGTTTAAATTATTATAGCCGACTTAACTTTTTCTGGAGCCTTAAAGTTTGGAAGAGGATATCCGAAGAGAACGACTGCAAAAAGAGGTATTGTCCACCCTGCCCTGGTTGGAGGAGGCCTCCAAGCTGGTGCACCGCGCTTTCGCCCTGGGTCAGGAGCACCTTTTCGAGCATTGGAGCGACTGGACGCCCGAGTGCCGTGAAACCCTGATCAATGAGCTGGCCCGCATCGATTGGGAGGTTCTTTCCGAGGCGATCAGTATACTGAAAAATCCTTCCCAGGAGGCCGAGCGGGACAGAGACGCCGTCAAGCCCATGCCCATGCGTACCGTTGATGAGCAGCTCGAGCACCTGCCCGATGAGGAGGAACTCGGCCGCGAATACCTGATTCAGGGTAAGGTGGGCTGGCTCATTCCGGCGGGCGGCTCCGGCTCCCGCCTGGTCAAGAAGCTGCCGGAAATTTACGCATCCCTTCCTTTCCAGCGCCGCTACAAGGTTGCCGATAAACAGATGCGCACATTCGATGAGCGCTGTGCCAAGGGACAGCTGCCGATCACCGCTGTGCTGGGTAAAACCTTTTACGGGCTTTTTATCGAGCAGGCTTTGGCTCTCGGCGCCCGGGTCGGCCGGATGCCGGTGCTGATTTTCATGTTGAGCGATGAAACCCGTAAAGCCTCTCTTTATACCATCACCCACCACCCGCTTTACCGGAAACTCAAACGCGCAATCGTGCTTTTCGACCACGGCATGAACCCGGTGCTGGATGATGACGCGCGGATCATTCTCAGGGACGATCAGGGCCGGCTGGTGTTCTCCGGCAACGGCAACGGGGGAATGTACAAGGCAATGCAGCATACCCAGTACGACGGTTTGCCCGATATTTTCAGCCACCTCGAGAAACAGGGGATCGAGGTGGTGGGGTTCTCCAATGTCGACAACCCGGTTTCCGATGTCATCCTGCCGCGGATGCTCGGCAGCCACCTGCGCCTGGATGTTTCACTCACTTTCGGCGTGGTTAAGAAAGTCGATCCCTTCGAGCGGGTGGGCATGATAGTGCGCTTCGCCGGCGGGGACAGACTTGACAAGATCGAATACAACGAGTTCCCGCAGGAGCTGGCCGAGGAGCTTAACCCGGATGACTCGAACCGGCTGCTTTACGAGCACGGTGATGTGAATGTCTTCCTGATGAACCTGGAGGAAATGAAGAAAGTAGATCACCTGCCGCTCAAGATATATCACAACAAGCAGGTGTCCACCGCGACAGAAAAGGTACTCGGCAACAAGTTCGAATCTTTCGCTTTCCACATCATTCGCAATCCCAGGCCGGAAAAAATCGATGTGAAAGAGATCTTACGGTCCGAGCAGTTCATGCCGACCAAGAACTCTATCGGCCGGGACAGCCCCGCCACCGTGATCCGTGCGCTTTGCACCCGCAACATGCGCTGGCTCGAGGCCCGGGGGGTCCGGGTGGCCCGCTGGAGTGTGGAGAGCTGTTGGGAGGACTACATCCGCCTGGTAACCGATCTGCTTGAACCCGCCACTAAAAGGACCGCCCTGTCCAGGCAGGTCAAAGCGATCGGGGCCAAGTTGAATGAGCCCTCAGCCGGAAAAACCGAAAAGGATATTGAAGAGCTTTTTGGCATGGTCGTGGAGTTGGGGGACAAGGCGCAGGAAGCAGGGCTCGAAGGTCTGAAACTGGCCGCCGATCATGTTTACAGTATTCTTCAGCCCGGCGAGGCCAAAGCCTTTGTGGAGTTTACCCCGGCTTTCGCCCTCGAGGCCGAGGACCTGACGGAAATGGGGATCGGCGAGGACTGGGTGCTGGAAGCCGGCTGCCAGCTGGCATTGAGCGGTCATCCGACCCAGGTCACCATCGAAAAGGGCTTCTATCTAGGCGAGCACAGCGTATTTATCCTGGATATCCGCAACGAGTACGGAGACATATCTTTAAGCAGCGACCGCTGGCTGACTTTCGACCTGGATAAAGCCGGCTCAGCGGAAATAGGGGAATGGGTGCGCGTGAAACCCGGAGCCGAGGTGGAGATCCATGTCCACGGCAGCGGCCGGGTGGTGATCCCGGCCGGTACGGTGTTCTCCGGAGAGCACATGGTAAAGGTTCAGGACGGGGAAACCGTGACTCTGGATGGATAATCTTCTGTTATAAGTAAAAAATACTTCGGTGTTTTTTCTGTATTATTTGCTTACGGGCAAAGAGAAAAATACCGTGGTACCCTTTCGGATCTGACTTTCAATCCATATTTTTCCGCCTAAATGATCGACGATCAGCTGCGATATAGACATTCCCAGGCCGCTGCCCTCGGCGGTTAAATTTATGTTTTCAAGCTGATAGAATTTGTCAAAGACTTTTGGAATATCCTCTTCATATATCCCTTTCCCAAAATCCTGTACACTGACTACAATATCTTCTTCTTTTTGTATAATGGATAAAACGATCTCACCGCCAGTCGGGGAAAATTTAATTGCATTTGAGATAACATTGGTAACAACCTGTATGATTTTATCGGGATCGCTATTAAGAATTATCTGTTTTGCCTCAAATTTATCGATGCATCGAACTTTTCGACTTTCAAAGTTTGGACGTAGAGAGGATAGCGCCTCGTTCACAACATCGATCAGGTTGAATCGCTTATATTTAAGCTGAATATGGCCTGCTTCGATTTTCGACAGGTCGAGAACATCGTTTATAAGACGGGTAAGTCTTTTGCAATTATTGATTACCGTGGTAAGGGTATCCGCCCTCTTTTTCTCGGACTTGCTAAGCCCGTGGAGCAGCATTTCAGAAAACATCTGGATGGAACTAAGAGGAGTGCGTAATTCATGGGAAACCAACGACAAGAAATCATCCTTTGCTTCATCCAGGGATTTCAGTTGCTCAAATGTGTGTTCCAATTCCTGGTGCCTGCTCATCAGCTCTGAGGTGCTCTCGACAACCCTTGACTCGAGCTTACTATTCAATTTTTCAAAATCGTCCCTGTTCATGGTTTCTATGATTGTGATGATCGATTTC
>CAZSTM010000514.1:0-3136 GCA_964609635.1 uncultured Gemmatimonadales bacterium | reverse complement strand
CGTGCTGTTCGTCCCTGGACATCAGGGCGGTATAGCCCACGATGTCGGTGAACATAATGGCGGCGAGTTTGCGCTGCTCTGTCATGGTGTTGCCTGGGGTGGGGTATTTAGGGATGGTGAAAAATTTTTCGCTTTAAGTATAATCCCTGTTTTTAGGAGATTCAAGAAATATAGTAAACTTGTCAAATCTTTAGCCTGTTTGATCTCCAACAGATTTCCTTCCGGCTGCCGGGCCGCCCGATCCGGGTGATGTTTTCTAGGTTACCGTGGAAAGCCCGGGCAGGGCGAGGCATGCCTCGCCCCTACGCTTGCTAAATTTGTGGATTGGTTTAAAAAGGCAGCCGCTTAATATCAGCGGCCGCCGTCACCGGGAAATTTATTTTGAGCGCTCTACTCCTCTTTTTGGGGCGTATAAGAAAGGTCCGACAGTTATATTCCGGGCGGTAATAAGGTCTTGGGAACCGGAGCCGCAGGCAGAGCTGCAGCCTACAGGATCACTCGTTAAAATATTTCACGAAGGCATAAACTTTTTTTTTGGAATGCAGGTACTCTTTCAACTCCGGCGAGAGGAAATCATAAGATTCCCGGTAGCCCCGGCTTTCGTAGTAGGCTCTCAGGTCGTCGTAGGCCATTAGCCAGATGCGCTCCACCGGCGCCTGTTCGGCATACTCGTGCAGGCGCTCCAGGAGCTTGCCGCCCACCCCCTTTTCGCGCGACCCGGGTGCTACCAGCAGGTGGTTGACATAAATCGATTTTCCATCCGAGCTCCTGGTACAAAGGATCACGCCCAGGAAGCCGCCGTCCTCCTCGGCGATAAACGAACAATCGGTCTGGTCCAGGGCGAGAAACAGGTAGATGGAATCACGCTCCTTGGGCAGCGGGTCCCAGTCCATTTCGTTCAGCAGGAAAAAGTCCTCTTTCCTGAGGTTCCTGATACGCAAGGCTTTCTCCTTGATGCTGGGCGGTCGAGACACACTTCAGCCAAAAGAATCAGACAGGATAACAGGATGGACACCGATCACGGGCGCAGCCCGGCCTCGGCCATCAACCGGGCGGTAACCTCGTAGGCATCCCGCACCCATTCGACTATTTTCTCCGGTTCCGGGCAGTACTCCAGCTCGATGCTCAGGACACCGTCTATTTCCAGGTCTTTTATTTCTTTGAGCAGGGGCTTGAAGTCGACCACGCCTTTTCCGGGCGGCAGGTCGCCGTGCACGTTGCCGTCGCAGTCGGAGAAATGCAGGTGACGGGCCAGGCCTTTGAGACGGCGTAGCTCCTGCGGCTCGGCGCCGGACAGGTAAACGTGGCTGACATCGATGTTGGCGAAAACCGCCGGCGAGTCCACATCCTTCAGGAACCTGGCCATGGAATCGATGTCGTTGACAAGAGAGAGCTTGAACGGTTCGAGCTCGATAACTATCTCCACTCCGTTTTCATGGGCGTAGCCGCCTATTTCCTGGGCGCCCTCCACGGCCCAGTCCCACTGCTGGGAGGGAGGGATCACCTCCTGCTGCCAGAGGTATTCGCCGAGGACCAGGAGCACGTTTTTTCCGCCGATATCTGTGACCAGGTCCACAAAAGACTTGGCCCGGTCAACGTGGAACCGGCGCACCGGATCGTTGAAATCCGCAATCCCCAGGGCGCAGCAGGGCGCTGAGATGATAGGAAGCTCGTTGGCCCGGCACTCTCTGACAATCAGGTCCTTTTCCTCATCGGTGATATCCCAGGCCTCGGTGAAAATGTCGATGGTGTCGAACCCGATCTGGCGGGTATGCCTGACTCCCTCGGCAAAGTCCATCCCTACCTGGGAAAATGCGCTGTTGATAAGTCCGAGTTTCATTTTTTAGCTCTCCTGTTTGAATTTTTTCGGTGAAACCGCCTCATGAGTTTCCGCCGACTGGTAGGCCGCCTCCACCAGCGCCATGGTCCCCAGGTTGTTCTCCCCGGACAGGGAAGGTTCCGTGCCGGTTTCCAGGGCGGCCAGCAGCTCGGCCATGGGCCCGGCGAAAGCATCGGGGAACCAGACCTCTTCCCAGCGAGGCCGGTGCCAGGCCCCGGCATCACTGACCGTGGTATAGTCCAGCGTGCTCGGTGTCCTGGCCGGGTATTTCGGCCAGCCGATGGTTCCCCTGGCCAGTCCTTCGGTGCCCTCGACCCGCCAGCGGATAGCGATGTCCTCGCCTGCGCCCTCCCTGGCCGGCCCGGCCCAGACATCATCCCAGGCCGAGGCGCGCAAGCTCCCTTTATCGTACTCCAGGATGTACAGGCATATTCCATCGGTATGCGGGAATCGGGTGCGAGGGTCGGGGCGCACGCTGGCGTAAACGCGGTCCGGGTCCCCGAACCAGAAGCGGAAAGTGTCCAGATGGTGGATTGACATTATCCACAGGGTGCACCAGCCCTGACGTTCCTGCCAGGGCATCCAGTGGGGAATGGCGCGCATCTCGATGGTGGCCAGGACCGGCTCTCCCAGCAGGCCCCGGCCCAGCAGGTCCTTGCACGCCCTGATAGACTGATCGTAGCGCATGTTCTGGTTGACCGCCAGCACTATGCCGGCCTCGCGGCACAAGTTAACTATTTCCGCAGCCTGGGCGAAATTGGAACCCAGCGGCTTCTGGGCCAGTATGCCCCGGAGGTGGTCCTTGTGCTTCACCGCCTCGGCGATCACCGGCAGCAGATTGTCCGGCGGCACGGCGATATCCAGCACCTGAACCTCGGGGTCCGCCATCAAGGCCCCGGCGGTCTCATAAACTCTGGAGATTCCATGCCGCTTGGCTGCGGCCTGTGCTCTCTCGTCGTCCGGGTCGGCTATGGCCACGGGATTGAATCCTGCGGCCCGGTAGGCCACCAGATGGCAGTCATTCATGATAAATCCCGCGCCGATGCAGCCGATGGGTATGCCAAGGTTCCCGGGAAGCACCGGCGAGTAATTGAGCTCGATATCCACGTTTGCTCCTGGATTTTGACTGGATTTACGGGATGTCATAATTCTACGAGAATATTAGATTCTTAGGTATTCAGTCTGAGAAATTATCTCTTAAATTCTCTAAGCCTTTCTTTTTTAACCACAAAGACACCAAGGATTCCACTCCCGGCCTCTACCCGCCAGGGACAAAGTTTCCGCTCATCCCTCCAC
>CAZSTM010000513.1:0-3146 GCA_964609635.1 uncultured Gemmatimonadales bacterium | reverse complement strand
ACGTGCGTATCTACCTGCTGAGTGGAACGGCGCACGGCTTTGCACGTCTGAAAGACGGCCGCCCCGAGGACTCCGATCTGTACCTGCCGTACAATCCCAACAACCCGCGTCTGATCGAGGTGCCGCTGCTGGAGAAACTGGCCCGCTGGGTACGCTTTGATGAGGAGCCGCCGGCCGGCAGCTATCCTCGCGTGGACAGGCAGGAGCTGGTCTCACACGAGGTTTTTTCATTCCCTGCGGTGCCGGATGTAGATCTCCCCGTGGTGGTGGACCTCCACCCGCGCTACGACTGGGGCCCGCGCTACTCACAGGGGATCCTGGACCAGCCTCTTCCGGGGATAGGAGTACTATATCCGCTTATGGTATCCGAGGTGGATGAGGACGGCAATGAGGTGGCCGGGATCAAGACACCCTGGGTGGCGGTGCCTCTGGCGAGCTATACGGGCTGGAATTTCTCCGGGCACTGGCAGGGAGTCGGGAAAACGCCGGTTGTCAACCTGAGCGGGGCCTGGCTGCCGTTTTCGGCAAGCCCTGAGGAGCGTATGCGCCGGGGGGACGGCCGCAAGTCCGTGGCCGAGCGTTACCGGCGCAAGGACATCTACCTGGAGCGTGTCCGCAGCTGCTCCGAGAGCCTGATCGCCCGGGGACTGATGTTTGCCGAGGACCTGGAGGGTCTGCTCGAGCAGAGCTCGGCCATGTACGATTATGTCAGCTCCAACGGGGCCTGGGAGCCGCCCGAGTGATTGATAAACGGAAAAAGCCGATGAACCCGGTTAAAAAGGAAGCCGAAATAGTCCGTCTCGCCCACGGCAGCGGAGGCCAGGCCATGGGCAAGCTGATACGGGAGCGCATCCTGCCCCGTTTCGATAATCCACTGTTGCGTACTTTGAGCGATAGCGCGGTATTCGATATCCCTGCCGGCGGCCGCCTGGCTTTTACCACCGACAGCTATGTGGTGGACCCGATATTTTTCCCCGGCGGAGATATCGGCTACCTGTCGGTTTGCGGTACGGTGAACGACCTTGCGGTATCCGGAGCCGAGCCGCTGTATCTTTCAGCGGGCCTGATCGTGGAGGAGGGGCTGCCCATGACGGACCTGGAGAAAATTCTCGAATCCATGGCCCGCGCAGCCGGGGAAGCAGGGGTGCAGCTGGTCACCGGGGACACCAAGGTGGTGGCCCGGGGAGCGGCGGACAGGATATTTATCAACACGGCCGGGATAGGTCTGGTAAAAGAGGGCCTGGCCCTGGGGCCCGAGCGCTGCAGGGCACAGGATGCGGTGATTGTCAGCGGGCCGGTCGGCACTCACGGGATAGCCATCCTGGCGGCCAGGGAGGATTTCGGCCTGGAGACCGAGCTGAAAAGCGATGTCGCCCCCCTGGCCGGCCAGGTGAAGGCCTTGCTCGAGGCTTGCCCTAGTGTGCGCATGATGCGTGATCCGACCAGGGGAGGGCTGGCCGGAGTGCTGACAGAGATCGCCGACACCGGCGGGCTGAGTATCGAGCTTCAGGAGGAACACATCCCGGTGACCGATGCAGTGCGCGGCGCTTGCGAGATACTGGGATTCGATCCCCTGTTTATCGCCAATGAGGGGATTTTTGCCGCAGTTATTCCGGAATCTCACCGCGAGGTTGCTCTCAAGGCGCTTGACCGAGCGGGAGCGAAAAAGGCGGCCTGCATCGGCCGGGTTATCGAAGGGGAGCCGGGTACGGTGAGTATCAGGACCGTGGTTGGGGGAAAGCGGATTGTTGTCCCCCTGGGAGATGAGCTGCTGCCTAGAATCTGTTGAATAAAAGAAAGGCACAAAGGGGCAAAGAGACAAGAGACAGAGTGACAAAGGCACAAAGCAGAATACAGGAGTCAGGAGACAGAAGTCAGGAGTCAGAATAATAAATCCCCCTTTGGCAAAGGGGGACAACAGGGGGATTTACATAGGCACAGAGGGAAAGGTAAAGACAGTTGTCAGTTGTTAGTGGCTGGTTTTAAAAACTAAGAAAAAAATAATATACAGCAACCAGCCACCAGCAACTTCTTTTGTGTCAGAAATCAGAATAAAAAAAGGCAAAAATTGCAATAGTATTCCGTGCGGCTTGCTCCGGGATGGTTCATTTGATATAATAAATCAGCGCCGGATTTTTTATTTGCGCCGCATGATCATGTTGTCCGCCGGGATAACCTCTTTGCCGGAGCTGTTGGATGATCGAGCTGAACAAAATTCTTTATACAACCGATTTCGGTGAATCCGCCGAGGAAGCCCTGCGCTATGCGGCCATGCTGGCCGGTGAGTACGGGGCAGAGCTTCACCTGCTGCACGTGGTCAGTCTTTTCAGCGAGGGAGAGGTCAAACCGGAAGAAGTTTTTACCCGGATGGAAAAATATGCTGAAGACTATGCCGAACAGCTCCATCGCCATGCCGACCAGCGGATCGAGCGCAAGATCAAGGATCACAGCAGCCACGACCTGCAGATGTTCAAGCACATCGAGCGGGGGTTTTCTCCCCACGAGGAGATTGTCCGGGTCGCCGGGGAACTGGATGCGGACCTGCTGGTCATGGGCACTTACGGCAGGGGAGGAGTGGCGCATTTTCTTTTCGGCTCTACGGCCGAACAGGTGGTACGCATGGCCGGCTGCCCGGTACTGACGGTGCGCCACCACGCCCCGCAGAAAAGAGACTTCCAGAAGATAAAAAACATCCTTTTACCCACGGATTTCTCCGAATACTCCAAGAAAGCTCTGCCTTACGCCTTGTCCTTTGCTTCTCGGTACAGGGCCACCCTGCACGTGCTGCATGTCTTCGAGCAAAGGGTCCACCCGTCTTTCTATATCGTGGACAAATCAACGCCCTTCGACCTTGACGACAGCCTGCGCGGCCGGGCGCTCGATGCGCTGGATGAGTTCGTCTATCCCGAGCTGCGCAACCAGATATCGTTCAACTGCGAGGTGGCCAACGGAACGCCGTTTGTCGAGATAATTAACTTCGCCCGCACACGCGAGATCGACCTGATTGTGATCGCCACCCACGGTCTGACCGGACTCGAACACATGATTATCGGTTCTACCACCGAGCGCGTGGTGCGTAAAGCCCCCTGCCCGGTACTCAGTGTCAAAGACCCCGAACACGAGTTCGTTCACCCCTGAGTTCGCAT
>CAZSTM010000512.1:0-3154 GCA_964609635.1 uncultured Gemmatimonadales bacterium | reverse complement strand
CATCACGTGCTTCAGCAGGTGGCTCAGGCGCTGTCTCTGAAGAAGCTTAACCTGCCCGGCGGTTATTTTTTTATCTATTCTCTTAAAGTAATAGAGGTGTCTCAAGAGATTTAAAAAAGGCATTGCTATAGCTCCTTTACCCGGTGTCTTGATACAGGAAGACTGTAACCATGATCAGCGGCTGGAGAAAAGAGCGGATCTGCAGGAACGGCACGCCGAATATCGAAACCGGGGCAAAGAGAACCACCCGCTCCTTGCCGTCTTAAAATTCCTCACGGCTTCTAGTTCTCCGCCCACCTGTTCGGATTTCTAACGAATATATTTATCTCGTTCCCAACAATGTCTTGAAAGGCTCTCTATCTTTCAGCTCCCCGATTTTCTCTTTTGTATAACGGTATCCGATCTCGGTAATCTCATCCAGCGCGGAAAAATCCATCAGCTTAAAGCGATCCAGCGGCGGCTGAAGATAAAAATCGGTCTCGTTTCTCACCAGATGCATTCTGTTGACACTGGCGAGCATAGAGGTGCGAGTCATGATGTCAAGTATATTGGGAATGTTGAACGATTCTTTAAAAGGAGAGATTTTTCGCCATAAGACTTCCCATGGGGATGGAATTTTTTCATATTCCAGCGGCAATTCCTTCTCGGTACTGACATCGACCGCCACTACCGGGCCTCCGGAAAGCTGTCGCATGATATCACCCGGCAGATTGTTGAGCACCCCGCCGTCCACCAGCAAACTCCCTTTTTCGAGCACAGGCAAGACAATTCCCGGGATCGAGCCGCTCGCCCTGACCGCTTTCCATAAGCGACCTCTGCGGTGGACTACTGTCTCGGCGGTGGTAAGATTGCTGGAAACGCAGAAATAATTTATCCAGAGATCTTCGATATTTAAATCCCCGTACTGTCGCCTGGCGATATAATCCAGTTTTCTGCTTTTGATCAGCGAAATAAACGGCAGGGTATAATCGTTGAACGGATTTGTCTCCAAAAAACTTCTCCTGGCCGCGTGCATCGAGGTTTCGAAATCCAGACCCATGGCATAGCCGGTGGCGATAGTCGCTCCCATGCTGGTTCCCCCGATGATATCGATGGGGATACCCTCTTCGACAAGAGCGCGAACCACTCCGATATGAGCGAAACCCCGGGCGCCGCCTCCTCCGAGCACCAGCCCGACGGCGTTACCGGTGAGAAAACGAGCCAGACGCTCGAAATCGCTGTGCGTGTCCCGGCGTATATGATGATGAATCTCCACCGGCCAGGCCACCAGCCAATTAGCTGTTCCGGATGGCTGGCTGCTGCCGTCCGGGTGCAATAAAATCAAAGTCCTGCGGACTGCTGTGATTTCGCTGTCCGGGCCGAGCAGCAATTTGCCGGTCTCACCCGGCTCGGGTGTGGCTGAGGCCTGGGCGACCAGCAGAATCTGGTCCGCCTGCTTCAGACAGCGCATGGTCCAGGGCGAAAATGAACCGTCGGCTTCATAGACCACAAAACTGTGCTTGGACTCCTGTTCATCCAGCCAGGTTTCAAGTCTTATACTGTATGGGACATCGTCCTGTATCTGGGCTGTCCCGGGCACCCCCATTATTTCATCCAGGAACCGGCTGCTCAGATGCAGGGTGGAACCGAAAACCGAGAGAGTCTTGACCAGTCGGGAAGTAAAATCTGCAAGGAGTACTCCCTCGCTTACCGGCACAACAGCAATGTTTACCACCGTAGAGGCGGCCGAAGGCGAACGCATAGCCTTGCTCAGGCGATCGATCAGGATTCTGGTAATCTTCATCATCACCTGGGGATGCCGCCTGATAATCTTTTCGAAGGCCGCCTTGGAAAATTTCACCAGCTCGCTGTCCCGAACCGCGAAGATGGATACAGTGCGTGCTTCCCCGGTGAAAATCGACATCTCACCGACACATTCTCCCCGGGCCACTTCGCCCACAACGCGCTCCTTGCCCTTCTCATCCCTGGCTACCGCCTGCAAACGCCCGTGAATCACTATGTAACAACTGTCTCCCGGGTCTCCCTGATGAAAAAGAGCCTCACTACTATCGAGGTAAACCCATTCGACCTGGGCCTCGATGTCCTTGAACGTTGTATCATCGAGCGGTCCGAACAAAGTCGGCAAAATAAACGCCAATTGATTGTGACGCAATTGCCGGCGGAGATCTTCCAGTTTCTGTTTTGCTTGTTGGTAATCTTTCCGTTCGAATCTGCTGAATGTCAGTCTGATGCTCTCCTGTATGGACTTTATCATATCATCCCGGAGCACATCTTTGAATCTTACCCCGATCCCCTGGGAATCCGTTCTGACAACTTCACCGCTGATCTTTATCTCTTCACCCTCTCCGGCAAGCTGAATTGTCAGCAGAATCTCATCTCCGACCGATAAAGGATTCCGGGTTTCGATAAAGATTCCGCTGTTGCTTATATCCTTCGAAAAATCTTTAAAAGCGCTCTCACCGGCAGAATATTCAACATCCAGCAAGCTGACTTTCCTGGGATATTTTCTCTGCTCTTTGAATCGCTTTTCTTTGTCTGGAGCCGACATTTCAGATATCCGCGGAGAGCTGACTAGTGATAATTGAACTGAAAATGATTCTGCTTACTTACCGAGGCATGTTTTGGATATCTAGAGACTATTGGCCGCTGCGGCACTTGATATAATTGATTATTAACCTGGGTTCATCGGGCGGGATCTTGATTATGGTCACCGAGGTAGTCTCCTGAGGTATTCCGCTCAAGATTTAGGGCCGCCCGCGATGAGGGTGATTTCGTCCGCGATCCGTTCCAGAGGCAGCACCTCGTCGACAACTCCCGCTTTTATAGCCTCCATCGGCATACTGAAAACCATGCTGCTCGCTTCGTCCTGAGCGATCACTCTTGCCCCCCGGCCTTTCATCATCTTCAGTCCCAGGGTACCATCGACTCCCATACCGGTCATGATAACCCCCAGGGCGCGGTTCTGGTAAAGATCGGCCACCGAGCGGAAGAGGTAATCGGCCGAGGGCCTGCAATTGTTTTCAGCGGGATCGTCGGTAATCAGAACTCCGGGCCGGCCGGTGTTCTCCTGGCGGACAACTTTCATGTGTTTTCCCCCCGGCGCCAGGTAGACAGTGGCCGGTTCCAGCCTCTGGCCTGACCGGGCTTCCACCAC
>CAZSTM010000511.1:0-3155 GCA_964609635.1 uncultured Gemmatimonadales bacterium | reverse complement strand
CCGCGGGCTTTGATGTACAAGATCATCGACAGGTATCTGGATGCAGACGAGAGGGACTGGAGCAGCGAGTATTTTCAGCGCGCCGACCAAAAGAAAAAATCGGCCGAAACCAAGCGAGCTAAGGCCAAAAGCGAGCGGGTCCCGGGCACCAAACCGTCACTTCCCCTCGAAGACTATGCGGGAACCTACGGTGGTCAGATGTACGGCGATGCAACTGTCGCCGTGGAAAACGGATCGCTGGCGGTACAGTTCTTACCGAACCCCGATTTGAAGGGCGACCTGAGCCACCGGCACTATGACACTTTCGTTTTGAAGTGGCGCAGAAAATTCGCCTGGTTCGGCGAGGGCACCATTCAGTTCGTTCTGGATGCCAGGGGGGAGGTCGCTGAAATGAAGGTAGATGTCCCCAACGAGGACTTCTGGTTCACCGAGCTGCAATTCAAACGCAAGCGCTAGCCGGATCGAGGACCTTCATGGAAAACCTACGACCCGGGAGTGTCGAAAAAAATAAGTGTGGATTTTAATAAGACCTGAACCAGGGGATCCACCGGACGCCGGCGCCGGTGCGCGAATCTATTGAAAAGGTCTTGCCCCGATGTTAAAAGATCAAATGGAAAAAATATACAGGAGTATTCCACCCGAAAAAATACCCTGGAATATTGAAACTCCTCCCGATATTCTTCAACATATGGTGAAGACTGAAAAGATAAAGCCATGTAAAGTAGTTGAATTAGGGTGTGGGACCGGGAATTATGTGATTTATCTGGCAAGCATGGGTTTTGATGCTACCGGTGTTGATTTTTCAAATTCTGCAATCGAAACAGCCAGAAGTTCTGCATCCCGAACAGGGGTTGTCTGTAATTTTATGGTATCCGATGTTCTTGGTGATATGGCTGAAGTTCAAGATACGTTCGATTTTTTATACGACTGGGAGCTTTTACACCATATTTTCCCCCCCGATAGAGAAAATTATATAAATAATGTTTACCGTCTGCTCAGGCCTGGAGGACGGTATCTTTCGGTTTGTTTCAGCGAGAAATGCTCTCATTTCGGCGGCGCCGGGAAATATAGAAAAACTTTTCTTGATACGGTTTTATATTTTTCGTCTGAAAGCGAAATGGTGTCTTTATTCAAACCGTTTTTCGATATCGATGAATTGGAAACGGTTGAGATAAGAGGCAAATTTGAACCTCATAAAGCAATTTATGCTTTTATGAAAAAAAAGAAACCAGCTGACAAGCCACCGCACGTAAACCGTTAAAGCGCCGGGAGTATATCACCGGGGCTTCATGAAAACCTGATAAATAGCGGGGTCTTTCAAGATGTGCGCCCTAGAGAAAATGATAAAAACATTCACTGAAAAAGCCCGTGAGGTCTCCGCCGTGGTAGCCGGGGTAAAGACCCTGCCGGAAGCCTTTGAGTACCTGATGGAGCTTTGCCGGCAGAAAGAGGCGGTAAGAGGCCGAAAGGTCATAGCCGCCCCGGGACTTGAAACCGGGCAATTCTCCCGGCTCGAAACTCTCTGCCGGGACAGGGGTTTTACCTTGATCGAGAGGGGCCTGCGCGATCATCTCGAGGGAATAGACCTCGGGTTTACCGTTGCGGATTATGGTATTGCCGAGACCGGGACCCTGGTGCTGAATTCCTCCAGCGAGGAAGTCCGCCTGGCCACCATGATCAGCGAGATTCATGTGGCGGTGCTGGCCGTATCCAGGATCCGTGAGACTTCCTACGACCTGGAAAGCGAGTTAAAGCGCTTCATGCAGTCTCCTGCCGACTATACGGCGTTTATCACCGGGGCCAGCCGCACCGCCGATATCGAAAGGGTGCTGGCCCTGGGAGTTCACGGCCCCCTGGAACTGCACATCCTGCTCCTGGAAGACAGCTGATGCAGCAAGCCAAGAACCTGAAAGAGTACCGGAAAGAACTCCGTGAAGCGCTGAACGATAAATTCCTGCGCTCGGCCATGGACAGTTTCGCGACGGCCTACACAGAAAGCAGGGCCGAGGTGTTCGCGGGGCTCGACCTGGAGAAGCTGGTAGGGGAAATCGTCCGGGCCCGGGATGAGTCCATCGCCCGCCTGGACGAACTCTTTGAGGAGTTCAGAAAAAACGCATCTAAAGCCGGGGTCAAGGTACACCTGGCGCAGGATGCGGATGAGGCCAATGAGATAATCGCCCGGATCGCCGCGGACTCCGGGTCGAAAAAAATAGTCAAATCCAAGTCCATGACCTCAGAGGAAATCCAGCTCAACAGTTATCTGGAAGCCCGGGGGTTCGAGGTCACCGAGACCGACCTGGGCGAATGGATCATCCAGCTGCGCAGGGAAGGCCCCACGCACATGGTCCTGCCCGCGATTCACCTTTCGCGCCACCAGGTGGCCGACCTGTTCGGCAAGGTGACCGGCCGGAAAGAGACCTCGGAAATCGAGAAGCTGGTCAAGGTGGCCAGGAGGGAGCTCAGGCCCAGATACGCTGAGGCGGACATGGGTATCACCGGGGCCAACTTCGCGGTGGCCGAGAGCGGCACTGTGTGTATCGTGAGCAATGAGGGGAACGTCCGGCTGGTGACCACCCTGCCCCGGGTCCAGGTGGCACTGGCCGGACTGGAGAGACTCACTCCCTCGGTGCATGACGTTCTGCGGGTTCTCAAGGCCCTGCCGCGCAACGCCACGGGCCAGGCCAATACCTCCTATGTCACCTGGATAACCGGGTGCAACCGGTGCCTCTCCGCAGCGGACGGGAAAAAGGAATTCCATGTTGTCTTTCTGGACAACGGCCGCCGCCGGCTCGCCGGGGATCCGGTTTTTTCTCAGGTGCTGCGCTGCGTGCGCTGCGGGGCCTGCGCCAACGTCTGCCCGGTGTACCGCCTGGTGGGCGGGCACAGATACGGGCATATCTACATCGGGGCCGTGGGCCTGATCCTGACCTATTTCTTCCACGGCCGGGAAAAAGCCGTAAACCTCGTGCAGAACTGTATCAACTGCGGAGCCTGCAGACAGGTCTGCATTGCGGACATTGATCTTCCGAGGCTGATCGCAGAGGTTCACGCCCGAATCCGGAAGGAGCCAGGCCGCCCGGCTGCCGGAGCGCTCCTGGGCAAGGTGCTTAAAAACCGCAAGCTCTTCCATAGCCTGCTCCGCATCGCAGGAGTCG
>CAZSTM010000510.1:0-3156 GCA_964609635.1 uncultured Gemmatimonadales bacterium | reverse complement strand
CCCTTTTTTTAGCCAATACTCTTTTTAACCTAATTGCCAAAAATACAATTTAAACCTGGGACAGGTTATTTCCCATCTTCGACAGGCATAGGCCGTCGCGCCTGCTCAACCGACCTTCAGGAAAATCTTCCGTTTGTACATCCAGTAAACCATGTACCAGAAAACCGCCAGGATCAGCGTTGAATGGATTATGGCGCCTATGTCCCCGAGAGGCGAAAGCGACCAGCCGGTGAAAACCCAGACCCATTCTTTGATAGAGCCGCGCAAAAAACTGACCAGCATGTAGATCCCGATAGAATTCAGGCCCACCACCTCGAAAACAAAACACCACTTCCGCTTGTCCCGGACCTCGATTATCCAGTAGAATACCGCCAGCAGAAGAGCCGCCCAGCCGGCGCTGTAAATTGTCCAGGAAGGTGTCCAGATCCTTTTAACCACCGGGACAACCGGACCAAGCAGTGCGCCGATTACGATCCCCGCCACTCCGGCGGCCAGCAGGTACTTGACCTTGGACATTTCGGCTTTTTCCCTGAGGAGCAGCTCTCCGGCCATGATACCGAAAATGACCGTGGCGATCGAGCCGAAAGCGTTGAGCCCGGCATAACCGCCCGGGGACAACTTGCCGAAAACAAACAATTCAACCGCGGAATGAAAGTTGGCGTTTTTCACCCACGGGCCTCCCGGGCCCTGGCCGGGCCAGAACTGGAATAGCGCCCAGTCCGCCACCAGAATCAGAAAGGCCGTGATGAACTGGACTTTCATTCCCCGGCCCAGCACGAAAAATGCGAAGAAGTAAGCCACCGCAATCTGCTGCAGGACCGTGGTCATGTCGAATACCAGCTCGTTGCGGTGTATGCAGACGCGGCCTACTCCCAGAAGGAGCAGTATGAGTGATCGTCTCCAGACATGTTTGAACATCTGCCGGGGGGTTTCCCCCCGCCGGCTGCGAACGGCGAAAGCAAACGGCATGGCCACGCCTACAATGAAAGTGAATGAGGGCTGGATAAGGTCCCAGAGCACGCAGCCCTCCCAGGCCACGTGGTCCACCTGGCGGGCAAGCCACGCCCAGCCGGGATTATCCGCCAACACGCTCAGGCCGAAACCCGCCGAAACCATCAGGAACATCGTGAAACCGCGATAGGCGTCCAAAGAAAGAAGACGTTTTTGCCTGGTAAGTACCGGGCTCATAGTTCTTATCTCCTGGTAAAAATTCGGTTCGCACTGTTTAACGGTTCAGAGGGGCGTTGAAAAAAAGATTTCAACAGCCCCGGGATTGAAATTTATGGCTCTTTTGGCTGTCAAGGGCATGTGAATGGGCCATTCGGCCCACCCTTGAGGTGCCATATACTCATGACTTTGGATTTTTTCAATACGCTTTTAGCCAATCCTGTATGAGGCGGTTTACTTTTGACCGCTTCCGATCAGCTCCTCCGCCAGCTGATTGCAGTACTCCTCGATTGCCGTATAACCTGATTGCATAACCGTGGTGTGGTCGCTGCTGTCGGCCGGGTTGAGCATGTTGGCCTTCTCCCACGCATCCGGCATGCCGTCGTCGTCCGAGTCTGCCGGGGCCCGGCCCACCGGCAGGCCTGCATTCAGGTCGCCGGGGTCACGGCGGCCCCAGCGGCCGGTGCCGCTTTTGACCTCCTCGATGGTGCGGCGGCTCACCGCATCCCGAGGGAAACAACCCGCCTGTTCCAGCACCAGCCTGAAAACTTCCCGGGGATCGTGAGTAGTGACCGCGGGCACCTGAGCCGGCTTGTCCGACTTGGTCCCCCGGCGTGCATAACGACTCAGCCCCTCGAGCTTGTCCGCCTCCGCCCAGGGGTCCTGAATCAGGCCCACGCCCTCGATGAAATTATCCCGCAGGTAGTAGTAAGTGGTGTCCTGGAAACAGAAAGGGAAAATCCGGGCTGAGCTGGGGCCTGGTTTGTAATAGTTTCCCACTATGTTGAAAATCCCGTCATTGGTCGGGTTGTCGTGAAGGAACCCGTCGCGGAAGTTATATACCAGGTTGTTGCGCACATCACAGGGCCCGTTGGCCACCGCAGGGTTGCGGCGCGAGTGGTGTGCAAACAGGTTGTGGTGGATGGAGGTCCTGATCCCGTCCGGCCCGCTGATCATACCGTAATTATGCCTGCCTTTCCAATGCCCTTCCGTGTCGGACTCCTCGATCGTGCACCACTGCACGGTTATATCCTGCGCCCGGAAGATAGCCACCGTCTCATCGCTGGCCCAGGAAAACGAACAATGGTCGATCACGCTGTTGCGGGCCGTGGGAAACTCCATTCCATCGCCCATATCGTTGAGAGCTTTGCTGGAATCAGGCCGCACCCGCAGGAACCGCACCACGATGTCGTCCAGGTACCCCAGGTAAGGATTCGTACTGAGAATGCCCCTGACGGTAATTCCCGGGGAGGGCGCGGTCTGGCCCATGATAGTAATCCGGCCGTGCTGGATCTGGACCTCATGGCGGATCACCCCGCAGGTATCGAACACCACGATGCGGGGACCCCGGGCATTGCAGGCCGCCTGCAGGCTGCCCGGCCCGCTCCCGTTGAGGTTGGTGACCTTGATCACCCGCCCTCCCCTTCCGCCCGGCGTGGTAGCGCCAAAGCCTTCCGCTCCCGGGAACGCCGGCAGGCGAGCCCCCGTTGACTGAGTTTGAGCGATTGTATCTTTCGATGTCATAAACAACAGCAGAAAGACAAAAAGAGCAAGGGGCCACCTGGTTTTCATACACTCCTCCTTCAGTAAGTTAGCCTATATCACGCATTTCAGAGGTTCCTTTTACAATTTTCGAAATCACAGCTATACTTCCCAGACTTGACATTACCATCAGGTGTTTTTATGATAGGGCGGATATAACCTTTGTAACCGTCAATCTGACAATATCCTTATAATTATTAAGGATAATAAGGACTATCCCCTATGATAGCAATAATCGCTGAAAACCGGGCGGCCATAGAACGGTTATGTGTTCGATATGCTGTCCGGCGTCTGGAACTTTTTGGATCTGCTGCGGGCGGCTCCTTCGAACCTACAGCAAGCGACCTTGACTTTATAGTAGAGTTCGGCCCCAGGTCACCGTCCCAAATTGGTTTTGCATTTTTTGGTTTTCATGTATAACTTCATTATATTGTTGGATTTATTTTT
>CAZSTM010000509.1:0-3158 GCA_964609635.1 uncultured Gemmatimonadales bacterium | reverse complement strand
CATTTGTCGTCAAGTGCCCGCTCGCCGCGTGCCAGATGCTCCTTTCTGGCCGCTTCCGGCAGTGAAACCCAGAAATCGCGATCTGCCGTACCGGAATACGGGCGCCATTTTTCGCAGGGGAGCAGAATACCCCGCAAGGTCTCAACCGGGTAGAGTGCGCCCAGTTCGGGCATGGCCCGCTCTTTTTCGGCATAGAGTGGGTCAAGGCTCAAAAACAGCGTTGTCAGAAAGGAAAAAATAAGACATCGAGCCGTTCGAGAAGGTATCGCAGAGCTGATCACGAGAATAGACCTCCGGAAAAGTTACGGAATTGAAAATGTTCTTCCAGTTTGTAAAGCCTGAAAAACAATGCAGCAGTGAGCGCAGCCGCATTTTAAGGCCACGCTGGTAGCTATACTTTATGCGGAAAGCCACAGGTCGATAGGTTTTTTCACACCCTCGGGACTAAACGGCAGGGTGATTTTCTCCCCCCTGCCTGCCGAAGCATAGCCTGCGTAGAGGGCTTCCATAACCACGCGGCCGTCCTCACCGGTGGCCACGGGTTCCTCCTTGCCCCGCACACACCGGGCAAAGTGGCGCATCTCCTGCGGGAAGCCGTAGTTCCACAGTTCCTCAAACACCGGGTAAGTCCAGCCTTTAGTGCTCGGCGCTTTTTCCACCGCGTACCCGTAGCCGTGTTCGCTGTAGGTCTGCAATGCGTTACCCATCTGCAGGTTGGCGTAAGTCATCCCGCCGTCGCCGAACACCTCGATGCGATCATCCATGCCGCCTCTGCGGACCCAGCTGTCCTCGACCAGCCCCACGGCTCCGCCGGCGAATTCGAGGATACAGATCGAGTTGTCCTCGGCTTTAGTTTTATCGCCATGAACGTAGGTGCCCATCTGGCATATCACACTCTCGATGGCGGGCCGGCCCAGGAACCAGTAGCAAAAAGCGATCCCGTGGCAGCCCAGGTCCATCAAAGCGCCGCCCCCGGATCGTTCCACATCCCAGAACCAGTCCGCATGCGGCCCGAAATGTTTTTCGCTCTGCTTTACCAGGTACACCTTGCCGAAAGCGCCCTGGTCGGCCATCTCCTTGGCCTTGACATATTTGGGGGTGAAAAACAGCTCCTCGGCATACAGCAGGAGCACTCCCTGCTTCCGGCAGGTCTCGATCATTTCTTCCGCCTCCTCCAGGGTCATGCACAGGGGCTTTTCACACACCACATGTTTTCCAGCGTTGGCGATCTCTAGAGTCATCCCGGCATGGAGATAATTGGGCGCGGTGATTGTTACCAGCTCGATGTCCCGCTCCTGGAGCATCCGGCGGTAGTCCTTAAAAAACCGGGGGATACCGTATCTGGTCGCCAGCTCCTCGGCGTGCCCGGCGGTCGGGGAGGCGACGGCCGCCACCTCGGCCTCTTCCGGCATGATCTGAAACGCCGCGGCATGAATATCGGCTTCGAAACCGGAGCCGATGATACCCACTTTGACCTTATCCGCCATAAAGTTTCACCTCCTGTTCAGCCTCATATCAAGAGTGTAGGAAAAAGTTACCTTGACTGAATATTACCACAATGATTGAAAATAAATTCCCGGCAAGATTCCAGACCACCAACCGGCAATCCCGGCCTCATACCCGGACGGCGGCAATCTTGCCGATTATCTGATCCAGTTGCTGCGTGCTGTCGAAACCGATGGTAACTGCATCCACAAAGCCCTGACCGAGCACGAACTTCAGGGATTGATCGATCCGGTCTTGCAACCTTCCCTCCCCGATAATTTTCATGCCTATTATCGATTTCCCGTTCCGGTTTGCTTCACCCAGCACCGGCACCACTTTGTCCGGTTCGGCATCCATGGCCACGCCGGCATGATTGAGCCGGGCCATGATGATTTCAGTCCAGGGGTCTTTAGCAGCAGCCTGTAAAGCTTCCAGACTGTGGCACGACACTCCAAAAGAGCGCACAATCCCCTTTTCCCGCGCCCCAGAAATCACATCCATGGCCCCGCGCATTTTCCCGGGCCAGTCTTTATCGTAAAGGCAATGCAGGAGCAGGACATCGAGGTAATCGGTGCCCAGTTCCTTACGGAACCGTTCAATATCCTGCTGCATCCCCTCGGCATTACGGGAGGTTGACTTGCTCAGGATCATTACTTTCTCACGCGGGATATTTTTCAGCATTTCACGAAAATAAGTATGAGTGCCGTACGAGTCAGCCGTGTCCCAGAAATCCACACCCTGTTCAAACCCGTGCCGGATAATCCGAACAAAACCGTCCAATCCCATTCTTTTCTGGTCGGACCCTTGGCGCCCTCCGTGAGTACCGGTGCCCAGCGCCAGCCGCGAGGTAACAATGCCCGTTTCCCCCAGGGTTATCCGATCATCTGCCGCAAAACGCCCTACTGCTGTTGAAACCGTGCTTCCCTCAACCCGTGCCCACGGCAGCGCCGCCAAACCCGCTCCGGCAACCGCCTGCCTGATAAATTCTCTTCTGTCGATAGTCTTCATCGCCGTCTCTCCTGAAGGTTGAACGTGGTCCGCCGCCTCTGTCCGTCAAGAGTCTTCGTGCCATTGAAAATAAACCGGCTTTGCGCTTACAAGCTGCACAACTCCCAAGTCGTAAATGAGCTTCTTCTCCAGGCCGTACGCTCAATGAACTATAATCTTTCTTTCCGGGACAATCAAGTGTTCCCCGGCAAAGCCGGTGGATGTTCGGCTTGCTTTTTCTTCAGGCGCGGTCGGAGACGGGTAACTTTAAATTCGTAAATAATCCATACAAATCTTGATCATCCTGAAAAGGTAACTATTTTAAAAATGCTAACCAAAGATATTTGAAATTCTATTTAAATGTCTAACCACCAAGGCACCAAGACACCAAGATTGGTTTTACGACTTGTTGGTTAATATGAAAATTGCCCGGCCTATGAACTCAACAAACGCAGGCTTAAAATTTCTCAGCAGCTTTCTTTACCCATAATTTGCGACGGCAAGCGGTTGGATTCCGCCTTTAAGACTGGATTTTCTTGACGAGGATTGTGTGGTAGTAGAACTTAAAGCAGTAGAAAGACTTCTGCCCGTTCACCATGCTCAGCTCCTGACATATTTAAAACTCACCGGGTATCGCCTGGGTTTATTGATTAATTTTAATGTTTCGGTTATCAAGAACGGTATCA
>CAZSTM010000508.1:0-3158 GCA_964609635.1 uncultured Gemmatimonadales bacterium | reverse complement strand
ATGAATTCCGGGTCGCTCAGTTCGGCCTGGATGATTCCCACCCCGCTTTTGTAATAATAGCGTATCTTGTATTGCTCGCTGGAAGCGAACTCGACAAAAGTATTGGACATCTCGACTTCCGCAATCGGACCCTGGTAGCCGGAGAGTTCGGGCAGGATGTTGGTCACCTTTTGTGAGATATCCACGCCCCCGATACCCTGGGCCTCGGCGGAAACCCATCGTTTCCCCTGGTACATCTCGTTGAATACCAGGATGTAATCGTAATCGTAGAGGTAAACGTTTTCACGGTTCTGTACGCCGTCGCTGGCCAGCAGGGCGTCGAGCTCCGAGGCGGGCACCATGGTCGGCACGGGTTCCAGAAGCAGGCGGGTAAGCCTGGAAAGGGGAATGTACCTGGTGACACCTCCCTGTTCGATACGGGTAACCAGCCGTTTTACACCGCTGTTTAAGCCGAAGGGAATGAATCCACCGGTGTTGTAGGCGGTTTCGATAGCTTTCAGCAGTATGCGGTCACTCCTCGGCGCCAGGTAGTGTATCTCGATGGTGGTGTCCGCTTTCGAGGGGTCTAAAAGGTATCCCATCACGTGGTGGTGCCTGACCCCGAAAGCTTCATCGCCGGTTATGGCTTCCGTGCGGGTGACCGAAACCCTCTGCCGGCCGCTGGAGCTCAGCGACCAGTCGGGCAGGGTGTCCGAGTCGGACTCGACAAATATGCTCTGAACCAGGTCGTACTCCCAGTAGTTGCCGACCTCCAGGGGGTAGGGGTCGGTCACCACGTTGGAAGACACGGCCGTGGGGCCGTCGCTGCAGCCCAGGCAGAGGCAAAGCGCCGCCGTCGGCACAAACAACGAACCGATCGATCTGTAAAGTGATCTAATACCCATTATTTTAACATTACCATTTTACGTGTCTGCACGAATTTTCCCGCCTGCAGGCGATAGAAGTACACTCCACTCGGCACCGGCCGGCCGCGCCGGTCCGTGCCGTCCCAGTCGACCGAATAGCGCCCGCCGGGTTGTGTCTCATCGACCAGCCCGGCCACCAGCGCCCCTCTCAGGTCGAAAACGCTCAGGCGCACCTGCAGAGCCTCCGACTCGGAGGGCAGGGAGTAGCTGATGGTGGTGCCGGGATTGAACGGGTTGGGGTGGTTCTGCGCCAGGAAGAACGCCCTGGGCAGACCGGAACGACCCGGGCCGGGCTCCGAGAATTGGGAAGCCAGTGCCAGGCTCTGATTGTATCTGGCCAGCGCCGCCAGGGTGTTGGCAATCAAGTCCTCCCGGCTGTCGCCGACAACCAGGGCCCAGGCCACGGTGATCGAGTCGCCGGGACCTATGCTGTAAGGCCCGCTGGCCATGATCTCCGACCAGTCGTCGAGAGTATCTGTCGATGCCTCCACGAACCCGCCGCTCATGAAACCGAAAGCCATGTTGTCCGAGTACCCCTGATGGATATAGCGCGAGTTGCGCACCGCCCGGTGGCCGGAAACCACATGGTCGGACACCAGGGCCAGGCCGCCGTAGCCGAACCCGGGCTCCTGGGGATTGAACATGTAACCCAGGTTCAGGGTCTGATCGTATCCCACCGCGTTACGGCTGGGCAGGGAATCCGGGATGTCCCAGTCCGCGTAGAGACCGATATATAGATTTTTCAGCAAAGCCGAGTGCGGGTTGTGAATCCGGTACTCGAGGATCACGAAGTCATTATCGGGGGCCTCGGACCAGGCCAGGGTAGTTTGCTTGATCCTGACCCCGATAGCGTTGAACGACCCCTCGCTTTTCTCTTTGATATAGGCTACACCCACCTGATCGGCACGGGGGTGGTCGGTGTAGAGCTTGATCGGCCCGCCGGGTCCGGGGGCGAAATCGAAGTCGGCGATTCCGTCCGAGACCTTGAGCGAGCTTGTCCCCACCAGCAGCGCGCCGCGGTAAAGCATGGTATAGGATGCGTCCCTGGGATAGCGCAGGCCCTGCCCGGCACCTGTCTGACCGATATTTCCACCGAACTGGCCGTAGTTGGTGAAACTGAAAACGAAGCTGCCGGCATCGTGCAGGGACATGTCCTCCACTGCCGGAGCGATCGGCAGGGTAACCTGAAGGCTTGTCTGGAAAGCATTCTCGGTCGAGGTCAGGTCGATGTAGAAAAGTAACTGGGTGCCGGCCTGGGCATCCGGCAGGAGCCGGAAGATGAACGGGTCGTCATCATTGGTAACCCCGCCGAGCTGTTCGATATAACCGTAAAATGCGGTGCTGTCGATCAGCACCGCAGCGGGGTTGTCGGTGCGCAGCACGGCGGAGACCCCACTGATCGAGGCGCCTGAATTGAAAACCGGCACTTTGATCAGGATGGTTTCTCCAGGCTCCAGATAACCGTTACCGTTGCCGCCGGCGCCTTCCTCGGTCACTACCCGCTTGGTGTAGAGCACAGGAGTCGTAGGGGCGGGAATCTGCTCGAAAACTGCAGCGGGATCGATAATACCGTAACCATAGGCATAGTCCGGGCCGGGCGCACCGGCATCGATAGCGGTTTCCAGCATCAGCTCCTTGATTCTGTCGGAGGTCAGGGTGGGATTGGCCTGTTTCATCAGGGCGGCCAGGCCGGCCACATAGGGGGAGGCAAAACTGGTCCCGTTGACCCGGGCGTAGCCGAACAGGTAGCTGCTGGAAACGATGGTGACCACGTTTTCACCGGGGGCGCAGATATTGGGTTTGATGCTTGTAGAGTCGCAGGCGCTGGGCCCCCGGCTGCTGAAAGGGGAGATATTGCCGAGCGAGTCAACAGCCCCCACGGCGAAAGAGTTTACCGGGGATACCGACCGGCTTCCCGGGCTTCCGATGCTGAACAAGTCCGGACCCTCGTTGCCGGCGCTGAATATTACCACCGTGCCCGCGGCCTCGATACGGTCGAGCAGCCCCCAGAGCTTTTCCTGGCAGATGTCTTCCTGGTACTCGCCGAGTGTGCCCCAGGAGTTGTTGATCACATCGGGCACGTCCACGGTGGTTTCGGCATTGCCGTCCGGATCGAGAGCCCACTGGAAGGCGGCGGTGAGGTAGCTGTCCTTGGTGCTGCTGGCGCCTTCATCGGTCAGGTTCTGGTTGTCGAACACCTTGGCCGCGATCCACTGGGCATCGTAAGCTACCCCGAGCGAGCGGGTTCCCCCG
>CAZSTM010000507.1:0-3187 GCA_964609635.1 uncultured Gemmatimonadales bacterium | reverse complement strand
CTGCTGTTAAAAATCAAGAACGCTCTCGAACGCCGTGAAACCGGCTGACCGCGGGTTCGGTCCGCTCCGGGTGTCCACTGCCGACCCACCTGAATGCCTCGAAAAAAGTTCGGTCCTTACGCCCGGGGATGGAACTCCCGGTGCACCTGACGGATCATCTCACCGCTGATATTTGAATAGATCTGGGTGGTGTTTATGCTGACATGGCCGAGCATCTCCTGGACCGCACGCAGGTCCGCGCCGTTTTCCAACAGGTGCGTGGCGAAAGAGTGCCGCAGTATGTGGGGATGGACCTTCTGGTCTATTCCCGCCAAAAGCGCGTACTTGCGCAGTATCTTCCAGATGCCTCCACGGGACAGTCCGGCTCCCCGCACATTCAGAAACACTTTTCCCCGGCTGAGGGCATCCTTTTCCAGCAGCGGACGCTCCAGTTCGAGATATTTTTCTGTCGCCCCGATCGCCGCTTCACCCACAGGTACGACCCTCTGCCTGGACCCCTTGCCGTAGATTACTACAGTCCGACGGCCGAGTCTCAAGTCGTCCAGCTTCAGTCCCACCGCCTCGGAGACCCGTATCCCCGTGGCGTACATCAGCTCTATCAGCGCAATATCCCGCAGGCCGCCGCGTCTTTTAGGGTCCACGGCTTTGAGCATCTTAAGGATCTGTTCCAGGGAGAGCACGTGAGGAAGCTTGCGTGCGGCGCGCGGCATCTCAATCGCTTCGGTTGGATCGTGACGGATCAGTTTCTCTCCCAGCAGAAAGCGGAAATAAACTCGCAGGCTGCTGGTCCGGCGGGCCAGAGAGCTGGCCGCCAGGGGCAATACAGCCAAGACGTTCAGGTATTCTTCCACCCCTGCTCTCTCCACTGCCTCGGGCTCGGTTATTCCCGCACGGGAAATCTCCAGCACGAAAGACCCCACATCCGCGCAATAAGCTGAAACCGAGTTATCGGCCAGGTTGCGCTCGAACACCAGATAGTCCTGAAACTGCTCGAGATAGAAACTCCGGAGAAGACTGTCACTTTCCCCTAAGCCTTCCCGGTTGAAAGGAAAAACGGATTTCACCTTTTCTCCTTGCCAATGGCAGCGCTCTCGCCGTGGTTCTGCAGCGGGACCCTGTAAGGTGGTTATTTCTTTCACATATTCGATCAAACTGCACTTTTATTCAGGCACTCGATCACCCTGCGGGCCAGGTCGAGCGGAATACCGGCCTTGGCATTGAGCTCTTCCGCAGTGGCGTTCGCGGCCGCGGCCGGCGACCCGAAAGCGCTTATTATGGCCCGGCTCCTGGCGGGGCCGATGTCGGGAATTTTTTCCAGACTTCCGCTTAAAGTACTGCGCTTGCGAATGATCCGGTGATAAGCGAGCGCAAAACGGTGCGCCTCATCACGCAGGCGCTGGAGCAGCTTGAGAGCTTCGCTGCGGCGCGAGAGTACATAGGGTTCGGGATGTTCCGGCAGGAAGATTTCCTCTTCCTTTTTGGCCAGGGAGACAATCGGCGGCAGCTCGACTCCCGTGTTCCGTATAGCCTCACAGGCGGCATTCAGCTGCCCCTTGCCGCCGTCAACCACCACCAGCTGAGGTAATTTCAGCTCGCCCGCGGCCAGTCTGCCAAAATAGCGGCCGACCGCCTCGCCCAACATGGCGAAATCATCCTGTCCCCCTGAACGGCGGATGCGGAAACGACGGTAAGCGGACTTGGCCGGCTGCCCGTTGCGGAAAGCACTCATCGCCGCCACTGCATAGTCGCCCTGCAGGCTGGAGACATCGAAGCAGACCATCAACCGCGGCAGACTCGGCAGACCCAGTGTCTTCTGCAGCCCCACCAGGGCTTCGGGCACCCGCTGACGGGCTTTTGCCTGGCGCAGGATTAGCTCCTCCAGCAGCAGGTGGCTGTTCTTTTCGGCAAGTGAAACCAGGCCGGCTTTCGGCCCGCGTGAGGGGACACTCAGGTGAACCCGGCGGCCGGAGCGCTCGGTCAGAATCGACTCGATAAGCTTGTTGTCCTCGATCTGGTGGCTCAGCAGCACCTGGGAGGGTAACTCGCTCCGGCCCAGGTAGTTCTGTCTCAGGAAAGCCGACAGTACAGCAGCCGGACTCTCGCCCAGGGCATTCTGAAGATAGTGGTGTTCCTGTCCCAGCAGCTTTCCCTGTCTGACCTTGAGAATCACTCCGCAAGCCGCGCGGCCGTCCACCGATACGGCCAGAATATCATAATCCCCGCCGCCGGCCGAGTGTATTTTCTGGCGCTGGCTGGTCTGGCGCACCGCCTTCAACTGGTTCCTGAACCTGGCCGCCTGTTCGTACTCCAGGTTCGCGCTGGCCTGTTCCATCTGCCGACTCAGGCGACTGGCGATCGAGTCGGTCTTTCCTTCGAGAAACATCAGCACTTCGTCGATCATCCGCCGGTAATCGGCCCGGGAGATATGCCCGTGGCAGGGACCGGAACACTTCCCCAGGTGGAAGTTGAGACACTCGCGCGGAGCTCGCTTTTCCGGGAGACGATGCTTGCAGCTCCGGATGGGAAAAACCTTGCGCAGCGATTCCAGGGTGGTGCGCAGTGCGCCCGCATTGGTAAAGGGACCGTAATACCGCGAACCATCGCTGATATAGCGACGGGTGACATAGACCCTGGGGAAAGGCTCTCCGAGTGTGACCTTGAGATACGGATAGCTCTTGTCGTCCTTGAGGTTCACATTGTAGCGCGGGCGGTGCTCCTTGATCAGGTTGCTCTCCAGCAGCAAGGCTTCGACCTCGTTGTCGGTAACCATGTAATCGAAATCCGCGATGCGCCTGACCATGACCTCGACTTTCACATCTTGCAGCCGCCCCCGGAAATAACTGCGCACACGGCTGGAAAGGCTTTTGGCCTTACCCACGTAGATTATCCGGCCGGCGCGATCGTACATCAGATAAACCCCGCAGCCGCCCGGAAGCCGGGAGAGTTTCTCCTCGATACTTTTTTTCCTATCTGCTTTTTTTTCGTCATCAAAGTTCATGTTAATAGGCTGTATCAATTGAAGTTATCTTAAATTACACCTAAAAGAGACAACTCGCACAAAATTCTCCATGCAACACCAAGGCGCCTATGACAAGAGGCTGTATAATGCTACAGGTGATTAAATTACAACTATTTTTCAGGGGCTACCGGCCGGTCGCCCTTACTCACCTGAGGGAGACGGTTGCCT
>CAZSTM010000506.1:0-3208 GCA_964609635.1 uncultured Gemmatimonadales bacterium | reverse complement strand
GTTCGTCGGGCCAGTGCTTTGCCTGCGGCTTCCTTCAGATCCCACCTCGCGGTGGACACCCTTGCCGTCCGGCTAACCGTTCCCCTTGCCGGGCCGGTAGAGGACTCTCACCTCCAAGTCATCCAATTCGCCACCACAGCGTATCGGATAGCGCCAGTCAAGGCGCTGCGCGCCATGCCTGGTGCACAAACAAAAAAGGACTCGTAAGTTATTACGAGTCCTTCGTTTATGGCGGGGCCGACGAGACTTGAACTCGCGACCTCCGGCTTGACAGGCCGGCGTTCTAACCAACTGAACTACGACCCCGTATTTGGTTTATTTTAATCACCATCAATTTATATGTTTCCGTAGATTTGTCAATAATTAACACCCTCGGCCGCTGAGAGGCGATTTACCCGTTCTGTTCGGGAAAACATTCTATCAAGTTTTTTTGATTATTACACTCGCTCGCTATTCAATTCAAGGCAGGCAGGTCTCACCCATCAGGAACTTATCAATGGCCCGGGCCGCAGCCCTTCCCTGTTGGATGGCATAGACCACCAGGGAAGCACCCCTGACCATATCCCCGGCGCTGAAAACCTTTTCAATGCCGCTCATGTAGCTCTCATCGACTATCACATTACCGCGCTTATCGAGAGCGACTCCCAGGTTCTCGACCATCCCTTCATGGATCGGATGCACGAAACCCATTGCCAGGATCACCAGGTCGGTCTCAATTTCGAACCCGGTGCCTGGGGATTCAACAAACTGCGGCTGTCCGTTTTCAGTCGGGGGGCCGAGGGTAACTTTCACTCCGAGGAGTTTTTTCACCCGGCCCTTTTCTCCGCTGAAAGCTGTTGTCATCACGGACCACCGGCGGTTACAGCCCTCCCGGTGAGAAGAGCTGGTGTACAAAATCTGCGGCCACTGCGGCCAAGGCGTTTCCGGATTGTTCTTCTCCGGCGGCTTGGGCAGGATCTCGAGCTGGTTCACTTCAAGCGCCCCCTGACGATTGGCGGTACCCACGCAGTCGGCTCCGGTATCTCCACCGCCGATAACTACAACTTTCTTATTATCCGCCCGGATAAGTTTTTCCTCCGGGATCGAGTCCCCGGCAATCCTGCGGTTTGACTGCTCCAGGTAATCCATGGCGAAATGGATGCCCTGAAGGTCTCTTCCGGGAACAGCCAGGTCACGCGGCTGCATGGCGCCGCCGGCAAGACATACCGCATCATACTTGCGCAGCAGGTATTTGGCCGCGATATCCCGGCCGATGTGCACTCCGGTGCGAAAATCGACCCCCTCGGCTTGGAGCTGATGCAAACGGCGGTCGAGGATGCTTTTTTCCAGCTTGAAGTCCGGAATCCCGTAGCGCAACAAGCCTCCCAGCCGATCCTTTTGTTCGTAAACGATCACCTTATGGCCGGCGCGGTTAAGCTGCTGGGTGCAGGCCAGGCCCGCAGACCCGCTGCCCACCACGACCACCGATTTACCGGTACGCTGTTTCGGCGGCACGGGCTTTACCCAGCCCTGTTCAAAACCCTTTTCAATTACCTGCAGCTCGATCTGCTTTATGGACACCGCCTCACCATTTAGTGCGGCAACGCAGGCCGACTCGCAGGACGCGGGACAAACCCGGCCGGTGACTTCCGGAAAGTTATTGGTGCTGTGCAGAACCTCCAGCGCTTCCCGCCACTGACCACGGTAAACCAGATCGTTGAACTCCGGAATAATGTTGGCCACCGGACAGCCCACGCCCTGGCAGAAAGGGATTCCGCAGTCCATACAGCGCGCCGCCTGGGTGCGGAGTTTTTTTTCGGAGAGCAGCGGGTAGATCTGATGGTAATCCTTGGTCCGCTCGGCAACCGGGCGTGCCCTGGGAACCTCCCGTTTGTATTCCATAAATCCGGTCGGTTTACCCATTCCAGACCTCCACCCTCTTGGTTTCCTCGTCCTCCTTGATCATCCGACCGAGTGCCCGGCGGTACTCCATGGGCATCACTTTGACGAATTGATGAATTTTCTCGAACCAGTTATCCAGGATATCCCTACCTGCCGGGCTGCCGGTAAATTTTACGTGCTGTTCTATCATCTTGCGCAAAAGCGTAATGTCTTCCTCCTCAGTGACTGATTCCAGGTCTACGATGTCGAGGTTGCACCGCTGGTCGAACAGGCGCTGTTCATCGAAAACGAAAGCGATTCCTCCACTCATACCGGCGGCGAAATTAAGTCCCGTATCTCCGAGTACCACCACCACACCGCCGGTCATGTACTCGCAGCCGTGATCGCCCACACCTTCAACCACCGTATAAGCTCCGCTGTTGCGAATAGCGAAACGTTCCCCGGCTCGTCCCGAGAAAAACGCCCGGCCACCCGTGGCTCCGTAAAGCACAACGTTGCCCACGATGATATTATCTTCCGGCTTGAATTTCGAGCCCTCCGGCGGAAAAACGGCAATCCGGCCGCCGCTCATCCCTTTTCCCACATAATCGTTGGCATCCCCGGCCAGGCTGAGTGATACCCCTTTCACCAGAAAAGCGCCGAAGCTCTGTCCGGCCGAGCCGCTCAATTCAATGGCGATGCTGTCCTCAGGCAGCCCCTTGGAGCCGTGCAGCCTGGATATCCGGCCGCTGAGCATGGTTCCCAAAGAGCGGTTGACATTTCGTATCCGCCGGCGAATGGTCGCCTTTTCCCCGCCTTCCAGCGCCGGGCCGGCCTCAGCGATCAGCTGGTGATCCAGGGCTTGTTCCAGAATGTCGGGCTGGGAGGCGACACAACGCAGCGAGCCGCCTTTGGGTACTTTAGGCACGGCCAGCAGCTCGCTCAAATCTATCCCACGGGCTTTCCAGTGATTCACCGCCCGGTTCACCTCGAGCAGATCCACCCGCCCGATCAGCTCCTCGAATCTGCGGAAGCCTAATTCCGCCATCAGCCGTCGCACCTCCTCGGCCACAAAAGTAAAGTAATTAACCAGGTGCTCAGGCTTGCCGGTCATCAGTTTACGCAGCTCGGGATCCTGGGTGGCTACACCCATAGGGCAGGTGTTCAGGTGGCACTTGCGCATCAGCACACAGCCGAGAACTACCAGGCAGGCGGTAGCGAAGCCGAACTCCTCCGCCCCGAGCAGGGCGGCCACCACCACATCCCGGCCGGTTTTCAACTGACCGTCGGTCTGCACCCGGATACGGCTTCTGAGGTTGTTCATCACCAGTACCTGCTGGGTCTCGGC
>CAZSTM010000505.1:0-3225 GCA_964609635.1 uncultured Gemmatimonadales bacterium | reverse complement strand
AGGTCTCCCCTAGCCACTGCTCCGGTTGCATCCGCAAGACGATATATAGGCACTGCCATGCTTCTAACCAGATAGATTACAGCCAGCGCCCCCAGCACAATCATTACCAGGGTGATAATTACCGCCCGCCTAGTGGCCACAGACAACGCGCTGTTCATACTCTCCAGGGAAACATTCAGAATTACGAACCCCAATTTTTCCTTATAAGATGCTCTAACTCCATTAGTTTCTGTTTCCTCCGAGGCCTCCGGCGGAGAGAACAAAATTATTTCATCGCTGTTGGCGTGTTTTCTTTCAATTTCAATAAGAGTGATCGTTCTCCAGATGTTGTTTTGCGCCGTGGCTATCCATTTATAGTGGGAAAGGCTATCCAACTCCGCGGTGGATTCAATTATTTGCCCTATTTTTGTCGTATCGTTATGAACAAGGATAGTCCCCTTCAGATCCGTGATGCAGGCTTGTTCGATATCACTTTCTTTCTGCACACCTGCCAGAAGATTCTGCAGAGGTCTGATATCTCGTGAAAGCACTGCATATTGGCTGTTGAAAGCCATGTTGCTTGCCAGGGAGAGAGCTCTTTTACTCAGCTCATCCATTAGAGAGCGTCTTTGTCTGGAGACGAAAAAAGTGGTCAAAGTGATCGAGATCGCGCTCAAGAGCATAATCACGGCCAGAATGGATTTTGTGCCCAGTCGCAAGTGCGTTAATTTTCTGAATACAGAGTAATTCATCTTATTATCTCCAGCTTTTTACAGGTATCGCCTGATCCAGGATTGTTTGAGGGATATTAAGATCCAGGCTGGTGGCCACTCCTTCATTGATATAGAGAAGCACCTTTTCCGGATGCACGACAGTAAGTTTGGAAAAGGGCCTGCCAGAAAGTCTTCTCAAGGCAAGCTCGGCTGTCTGCCTGCCAATGTCCTGGTAATCGATACCCAGGGCCAATGGCGTACCGGCAATGGCTAATAATTTGGAAACAGCCACAATCGGCACACTGTTTTTATAGCATTCCAGAAGGATAAAGTGTAGAATACTTCGTTCGTAAATGACAGCATCCGGCGGCATCCATAAAACATCCACCTCGGGAATAATTCTTCTCAAAGCCTCGGGAATCTCCCGTTCCCCGGTAATCTCGGAAGCTACAAGCCGCAGGCCTCGTTCGCTGGTGATATTCCTGGCGATATTCCTGGCGTTTTGATACATATGTGCCGAGCTGCTGCTATGGATGAACCCCACCCTCCTTATGTCAGGCAGGGCTTTTCGCATCATTTCCAGCTGTGTCCTGACGGGAATCGCAAGACTTACTCCGCCCAGATCAGAAGATCGGAGGTCTGGAGATAAATCACTGATATTATCGAGAACCACGGTAAAGATAATGGGGATATTCTTTACGACTTTAATTGCGGACCGGGTGGCAGGCGTTCCCATAGTAATTATCAGCGCGGGCCGTTTTTCAATCACCTTATTCCAGAAATCATTATCCCGACCGGAATTTTTATTGAAAAGTACCTCCTCGACAGACAGTTCGGAAGCGCTTTCTTCAAGAAGAGAAACTATTACCTTGGAAGTCTGTTCATATTCCGGACGCAGAGCACTCTTGACCAGAACCACATGCGCCGGTTTTGCCCAGACAGAGCCTGAAGCAGCAAGGATGCCTGCGAAAAGGATTTCCAGAACACCTCTCCGTAATGCGAAATAATTTTTAGGGCAACAATTCATGTTTATAACTTTTCCCAAGGAGAGTATTTTTCGAAAAAATACTCAAAAAGAGTAACTCACCCCCCCGGTCACCCGCCTCCTGATTTCTTCACCCAGTGGATATTCAACATGTCGGCTGTCAAAGAGGTTGTAAGCGGCGAGAAAGATTTCCAGAGAGCTTTTCTCCAGCAGGTACCCCAGCCTGGCATCACAACGGGTATGCGCCTTGGTTGGTGTTGGATCGAAACCTCCAGTAGCCGTTGGAATTTCCCATTTGGTTCTGCCGACATAGCTTGCTGAAAACGAGGCTGAAAAGCTTGCGGGCAGGAAAAGGAAAACTCTGAAATTCGCTTTGTGGCTCGGTGATTCCTGCTCTTTCTCTACCGTATAGTTATTGTCCAGGTTTTGATAGCTGTAATTGCTTGAGACCTTCAGCCAGGGTGCAGGAAGCAAATCAGCCGTCAATTCAAAACCGTAAGCTGTTGCACTGCCCAGGTTCACGAAAGATTGCACCGGTCTACCACTCTCCATATTCAATGCGCCGGTAGCGATGTAATCGTTAAACTTGTATGCAAAGACATCTAATTCCCCGCGAAAGTAATGACGGGGAAAATAGGTGTAACCGAATTCATACGTGGTGATCTTTTCCGATCCCAGGTCCGGTTCACCTACAAATTGTACACCTATGGGGAGCCCCGGTGGGGGCGGGATTGAAAGCTGGATGTATGAATCGGTAAAGCCGGGATTGCGGAACGCCCTACTAATAGAAATGCGGAATGTATGACGGTTTGTGGGCGCATAAATCACACTGCCTCGGGGGCTAAAATTCATCCCCACCAGGGGGTGATGATCTATCCGCGCCCCCGCAAAGATACTAACTTCAGGCACGGGCCTGTACTCATCTTGAAAATAACCGGCAATTAAATTCTGTTCATGGTCCCGGTCAATAATGTTTGATTCAATGGTGTTGAAACGGTAAGAAGCACCGTAAATAAAAGTATGCTTCATTGCCAGGCTGACCGTGTACTGAGCTTCCAAATCAAAGGTATTGTACAGTATGTCAATGTCGTCCCCAGGGGGGAAAAACGCCGAAGTAGATTCATCACCCCGATTCCAGAAAGCCCGCAGTGCAAATGACCCGTGGTCGAGGTTCATTTTGGCATAACTGGTTGTGGCATCAAACTCGTTGTCCTGGAGCCGCACATTCTGCACCAGGGAACCATAACTCAAGCCTGTCTCCACCGAGAGCTTGGCATCGTTTTTGAATCGATGTTCGAGGTATAAGTTACCCAGGACGACATCTTCGAAATCCATCTCGGGGTCGCGAAAGCTGTTTGTCTGTCTGGTGCCGAGAGCCAGCCGATATCCCGTGTCTCCCTTTCGTTTTCCCTGCACGTAGGAAGTGTAAAGAGTTGAGTTTTCTCCTCCCTGCACGTTTAGATGGCCCCCGTGCAATTGTCGCGGGGTTTTAGTGATGATATTGATAGCTCCGCTGAAAGCGTTGGCACCGTAGAGGGCCGAACTGGG
>CAZSTM010000504.1:0-3228 GCA_964609635.1 uncultured Gemmatimonadales bacterium | reverse complement strand
CTCCACCGCATCGCTCCAGACAGTGATACCCCCGGTACCCAGGATTTTCGGCTCCGGACCCACCATGTGGCGCATCATGTAGACATCGCGCAGGGCCAGGGGCTTGATCCAGTAGCTGTTCATGCAGTACATGCCCTGTTCTTCCTGGAGGCTGATGGTGCTCTTGCCCGGCTGGTCGATTCGCACGGCCGGCAGCGCCAGGCGGTTGGCCACGCCGCAGACCATGTCCGCCCCGGCCTCGATGCAGGCCTTGGCCACGATGTGCTGTCTTCCGCCCTCGGGAGTGAGTTTCACGCAGATTGGGATAGTGGTCTCTTCCTTGATCGCCCTGATTATCGCCGCAATAGCCTGTTCCTCCTGCCCCAGGCTGGCTCCCGTGGAGTGGGACTCGGCCTTTCTCTCCTTAGCCAGCTCGACATTGAAAGACATGTTCGGGCAGCACATGTTGAGCTCGTTGATATGGGCGCCGGCTTCCTCGAATTTTTTAGCCATGTTGACCCAGCCCTCGAGGCCGGGATCGGAATAGGTGAAGTTGGAAAACAGCACGAAATTATCGATCTGCTTGCGTGCGGCCTCGATCAGGCGCAGGGCCTCATCCAGCACGATCCGCTTCTCCGCCGAAAAATAGAGCAGGTGTTGGTCCCGGTCCCAGCCGTAACGCGGCTTACGGTTGATATAGGGCGCCGGGTCGAAAGTGAGCTTGACACTTGCCCCGGCAAAGCCGCATTCGGCGGCTTTGACCAACTGCTGCAGCATGGAAGTAGTAGGCCCGCTGGAGACAAAAAACGGATTGCGGAAGCGCACTCCGGCCACCTCTACCGGCATCTCGAAATCCAGGTCGTCATATTTTTTCCTATCCAGATACATTATGAAATACCCTCGTGAAATATTTTTTATATGAGGTAAATTTTTTACAGGCAAAAAGCGAGAAGTCTCTGCGGAAAACCAGTCCCTCTGGAAAAGGGGTATTGCAGGAATCTTTGAGGAACTATTCTCGTGCCCTGGCAATATAATTGATTTAAAACAATTTGCAACTTTTTCAGGGAAGCGGTATAAAAAGATTGTCGCGCGCGAAACCAGGGTTGCACGATATTAGAAAGCCGGCAACCAGCAGCCAGGAGACAGGGAAACCAAGGCCTAAAGGTTCAGAGGGAAAGTGATAAAATATCGAGATCTTCTTGTTTAGCAAGAACCAACAGGATACTTGGCAGGGTCACAACAGGGCCGTTTTAAAGGATGGTTATTTACCTGCTAGTGCATGGGCTCCGGGTACGGATTCTGAAAGTATGTATAATCGCCGGAACTGATACTGACGCTGCCGCCGCGTATGAGGCTCTCCAGTACATTGTTTGGGGCAAAGATACTTATGAGGTTCCCCTGGTCGTCGGTGGGCAACAGCAGACTATTGAATTGAAAATAAGCGGTGTAGGGACCGGCAACTTTGATTTGGCCGGTAACCCGGGGATTTCGTACCGTCCAGCCGTCGGCGATTTTAAACTTGGAGCCGATGTACCGCAGAGCTCCTCCGATATAGATCGAACCGGCTTCGGAGTAATCGTAGAACTCTAATTTAATATCATACGCTATGTAGGTATCCGATAAGGTTGATGACCCGCTGACAACGGCATACCCGCTGTAATCTCCCATCATGCGAACGGCTTCAGCCGTCTCGGAACCGGCAGGCTTAGCAAAACCGGCCTTTACGAAGGCCGTGAAAACCTCCTCGTCAATGGCCTGGCATGCAGTAAGGACATTTACCGAGTCAATCATCAGGTTGGGGCCGTCGGCACCCAGGGTCAGACGACCCTCAGTTAACCCGCTCTCACCCCCAGGTCCCAGAGGGTCTTGCCTGTCTTGACTGCAGCAGATAAAAGCAACCCCGAACACAAGCGCGAAAACCAAATATTTAATCCGGTTCATTTTAGTATCCGTTTGAATGAAAATCCGGTGATTTTTTGCCAACGACCTGTTCAACGGGAATGCCGACTATTGCTGAAACATTTGCATTTGCTCCGACAATTGTGAGGTGTTCCCGGCCGTCGCAGAATAATCCGGGTCACAAATGTAGGTTAGTATAACGCTGTCATGCATAGTTACACGCTCGATAATATCTACGACCACAGGATAGGGGTTTAAGATTAAAATATTATCACCGGATTTGAAAGTGAAACTACCACCACGTGTGACTGTTAAGAAGGTTTCGCAGGGCGCAAAGATACTTATCATATTGCCGTTGTTATCGGTGGGTATCAGAAAGTTATCATATTCCAGGTAACCGCCATAGGCACCTGCAAATTTTACGTTACCGGCAACCAGAATGTCACTTTGCCAGTTCGAGTATAGGAGGGCACCACCCAGGAAAAGATAACCTGCATCGGAATAGTCGTAAAAGGTTACTTTAAAGTCGTAGCCCAGCGACTTTTCTGCTTCATTTAAAGTTGATGAATCATTAACTATAAAATATCCACTGTAATCTCCCGTCACGCGAGCGGTCTCGGGCAGCCGGCCTGCGCCTGAAATTGCGGCGTAGGCTTTAATAAAAGCAGATGCCACCTCTTCGTTGATATCCTGACCGGCTCCGGCCTGGTTGCTTAGACTTACCACCAGGTTTGGGCCGTCGCCGCCTCTGGTCAATTGGCCTTCATCCAGCCCGCTACCCTCATCGACTCCCAGAGGATCTTGCCTGCCCTTGCCACAGGAGGCAATTATCATTGCCAGGACAAAAACAAAAGTCAAAGATATGATCCGGTTCATTTTATCATCCTTCGGGATGAGAATCCGACGATTTTTTCCCAATGAGATGTTTCACGGGCATCTCGATTATTGCTGAAACCTTAGCTATTGCGTCGACAATTGCGAGGTGTTCGCGGCCATTGCAGAATAATTCCGGTCGCAAATGTAGGTTATACCCGCTTCCGAGACAATCTCTTTAACCACCGGATAGGGGTTTATTATGAAAATATTACCATCGGATTTGAAAGTCACAGTACCGCCATGGGTGGCTGTGGTTAGGGTTTCGCACGACGCAAAGATACTTATGACATTGCCATAGTTATCAGTGGGTATCAGAAAGTCATTATAGTCTATGAAACCGCCATAGGTACCTGCAAATTTTACAGTGCCTCCAACAAGAATATCACTTTGCTCGTCACCCGAGTACAGGAGGGCGCCACCCAGGAAAAGATGACCTGCATCGGAATAGTCGTAAAAGGTAGCTTTAAAGTCGTA
>CAZSTM010000503.1:0-3238 GCA_964609635.1 uncultured Gemmatimonadales bacterium | reverse complement strand
GCTTTCGAACCTCCCCCCCGCCTTTGTGTATTACTGCGAAAAATAATTCAGACCAAAATTCGTTGCCCGGGTCAGGAAACTATTGCGGCTCCGGGAAAAAGCCTTTCAGCATCTCCTGCCTACAAGCCTGTTGACATTTTGCTTGTAAAATATAAGAATGTCGGTTATCGACATTAACGGATACCTTAACAACCAGGAGGTCAGCAGCGTGACCGGCAAGGAAAATGTACTGGCGGCCCTGAATCATCGGCCGGGCGACAGGGTGCCTGTGGATTTCGGGGGTACCGCAGTAACCGGGATGCACGTGAGCTGCGTCGCAGCCCTGCGGGATTATTACGGCCTGGAGAAAAGACCGGTAAAAGTCCACGAGCCCTACCAGATGCTCGGACTTTTAGATGACGACCTGCAAGAGGCCCTGGGTGTCGATGTCCAGGGGGTGTTCCCCAGGAATACCATGTTCGGCTTTGCCAATGACCGATGGAAAACCTGGAAGACTTATGACGGGTTGGAGGTTCTGGTATCTGAAAATTTCAACACCACGGTGGACCAAGCCGGAGACACCCTGATCTACCCCGAAGGGGACACCGGCGCCCCGCCGAGCGGCAGGATGCCCAGGGGCGGCTATTTCTTCGACACTATCATCCGCCAGGAGCCCATTGATGAGGAAATCCTCGACCCCCAGGACAACCTCGAGGAATTCGGCCCCGTGTCGGATGAAGACCTCGCCCATATCGCCGAGCAGACCAAAAGCGCCGCCCGGAGCCCAAAAGCGGTTATCGCCACCTTCGGAGGGACCGCTTTCGGCGATATAGCCCTGGTTCCCGCCCCTTTCCTGAAACACCCCAAAGGCATTCGTGATGTTGCGGAATGGTATATCTCGACAGCCACCCGCCAAGATTACATTCATGCGGTATTTTCAAAACAGTGTGAATACGCCCTGGCCAACCTGGAGAAAATTTTCCGGGTAGCCGGCGATACGGTGGATGTAGTCTTTGTCTGCGGCACGGATTTCGGGACCCAGACTTCCACTTTCTGTTCCCCTGAAACCTTCAAAGAGCTGTATCTTCCCTACTACAAGCAAATAAACGGATGGATCCACCGGAACACCTGCTGGAAGATCTTAAAGCACTCCTGCGGCGCGGTGGAGCCTTTCATGGAGCTTTTTATCGAGGCGGGCTTCGATATTATCAACCCGGTGCAGTGCTCGGCCTCCGGGATGGAGCCGGAAAAGCTGAAAGCCCGCTACGGCGACAGGCTGGTCTTCTGGGGCGGTGGAATAGACACCCAGCAGGTTCTCCCGTTCGGCACGCCCGGGGAGGTTAGAGAGCAGGTGCTGCGCCGCTGCGAGATATTTTCCGCCGGCGGCGGTTTCGTATTCAACTCCGTTCACAATGTCCAGGCCCGGACACCGGTGGAAAACATTGTCGGCATGATAGATGCGGTGCGCGAGTTCAACGGGAAAAGTACCGTCTGATTACGAATTATAAGCCCCCTGTAAGTCTCGGTATTTAAGCACGTTCCGCGAATCACCTCTACCAAAGGTTTATGGGGTTTTTATGTACGGCAATTCCCTGACCGCTTTCGATTTAATCCTTTTCACCTGCTATTTCGCCGCATAGGTAACTTTAGTGGTGATGATCGCCCGGAAGGAAAAAAGGACTTCCAGAGATTACTTTCTTGCTGGCGCCCGGCCGACCTGCGGCTTAAGCAAATCGGGCTCGGCTCGCGCAGGATGGGAACTCCGGTTGTGGCCTGGGCCCTGATGGCCGGCTCGATTCTCGGCGTCTAGGCTGTGCTGGGTGTCTTTCAGCGGATGCATAGTTGAGGCGAAACTGATTGTGTTTATTTTATTTACATGGACGATAAGCGGTTCGGAAGGAAAAATTTTGAGGTTTTCAGCTTATTATTTATCTTGAGTTCTGCCGCAGGTTTGCGCAGGAAAATAAAAAAACCAGGACAGGTGCATGGAAGATTTTACCATGGTCATCCCCTCTTATTGGGGTTCTGCCGGAAAGGGCGAGGAAACCGGCCAACGCGCTGAAGCTGTGGTTTTCGATCATCCGACCCCCCTCGAGGGCCAGGGAACTCTCGGTCGGCTGCTGGAGAGCCTCGATATTTTCGACAGCCTGCCGGGCAGGATCGTAATTATCGCGGTGGCCAACCGGCGGGAAATCGCCCGCGAGGTCGAGGATAAAATTGAGGCGATTATAGCACCTTTTCGCCGGCGCTACGATTTTGTCTGCCTGGGCCAAAGCACCCTGGATAAAATAACCCGGAGGCTGGCCGCCAGGGGAGTCTCCGCCGGAGCCCTGGCCCTGGTGAACCTGGACAACTACGCGGCGGTTCGTAACATCTGCTCGCTGGCCGGCATCCTAAACGGCAGCCGCTATACGGTGTTTATCGATGATGACGAGGTGTTCGGCGACAGCGATTTCCTGAAAAAAATAGCTGAAAACCTGGGGCGCTCGCTGCAGGGCGATTCAATTGAAGCCCTGGCGGGTTACTATCTCCAGCCCGACACTTATCTTCTGGATGAGAGCAAAGTACCCGGCTGGCGCGCCCCCTACTGGAACAATACCGCGGCCATGAACCGGGCGTTCGAGCGTATTATCGGCCGGGGGGATCGTCTAAAGCCCACGCCGTTCGTGTTCGGCGGTAACATGACATTAGCTCTGGAGGCCCTGCAGAAAGTACCTTTCGATCCGCGGATAACCCGCGGAGAGGATATCGACTTCCTGCTCAACCTGCGGATCAATGGAATAACCTTCTATCTGGACCGGCACCTGGCCATAACGCACCTGCCGCCGGGTTCGGACCAGCCGGCATGGAAAAAGGTGCGCGAGGATGCGGTGCGCTTCCTCTACGAGCGCAAAAAAGTCAGGGACCACCCTGAGATATCTCTTGAAGACCTGCAGCCGTATCCTGGGCTGTTTCTGGGCGATGACCTCGAGGAAAGGGTTATAAAAACTTGCGAGCTGTTGAAAAGCGAATATGAATCCGAGCAGGATGCTCAAGGAGCGAGAGAGTGTGAAAATATTATAGCCATGGTAAAAGAAGACCCCTGTGCCGGGTTCGACACCAGGGCCTGGCTTGCGCGGATAACCGACGACTGGCGGGAAGTTACCGCTGTGGCCACAGGCTTAGGAATCCCGGAGTGATTTTCTTATCCACAGATTACGCAGATTTAATCCCCTCTTGAGAGGGGTGCCCCTCCCCCTTAATAAAGGGGGTGCCTGCT
>CAZSTM010000502.1:0-3263 GCA_964609635.1 uncultured Gemmatimonadales bacterium | reverse complement strand
ATTATTATAACAATAGGGCTCTAGGTCTGGTTTATCAAGCCTTCCCTTTATGCTTTTGTGAATCCCCATCAGTCTTCATTTTTCAAAGGGGATACAGGAAAATTTTCTTTTCTTCCGGCTCCAGAGTTAAGTATTCTATATTCTGCCTTTTATTACTTTTCCTCCTCCCAGGCCTTTGTCCCTACCGATCCCCGTCCCGTCCGGGCCGCAGACGATCCTGGAGCCAGCTGTTCACCACCTTGCCGTGTGGCGTGCCGACCTCACCGTGATCGAGGTACGGATAGATGCAGATCTTTTTATCGGCCGAGCCCAGGGCCAGGAACATATTGTAAATTGAGGGAGCAGGGCAGGTTCTGTCCCAGAGTCCCAGCGAAATCAGAGTCGGCACCTTGATTCGGGCGGCTACATTGAGAACGTCGAAATAGCTCACCGTCCGATAGACAAGGTCCGTCTGGTCCGGATGGCTTTCGATATACCACACCAGGTTCCTGAAAGGGTTGCCGGTAACAGTCATGGAAAGCGGAAAGTCGGTCAGGAAAGGCACGTTGGCCACGATGAATCTCACCCGGCTGTCGAGTCCCCCGGCGAGCAGGGAGAGCCCTCCGCCCTGGCTGCCACCGATAGCGCAGATGCGCTCACGGTCCACTTCCGGCCTCAGTTCGAGAAAGTCCAGGCCGCGCAGGCAGTGGCAGACAATCTCCCGGTAAACGTAGGTCTCGGGAGCCTGGACTCCGATAGTCATGTATGAGCTATTGTCCGGAGGATACTCCTGCCGGTCCACCTCGTAGCCCCGAACCTGGATGCTCAAGGTGGCGGCTCCCTGCCTGGAGTGTTCGATTTTAGGCGAGATGCGACCCGTGCTGTAACCCGGCAGGAACAGCATCGCCGCATGAGGACCGGGTTTCCAGCGCGGCACTGTGTACCATCCGTGTACCCGAACCCGGTGCAGGCTGGCGTAGCTTACCCGGTAAACATCGACCATCTCGGTAGAGCGCAGGCTGTCCCTTTGCATGGCAGCCGCCAGGGGGACAGCTTTCAGGCTGTCTTTGGTGGCCCGCCAGAAGCGGTCGAAATCACGCGGGGGATGGATGTCCACCGGTAGACTGTTCACCTCGTAACCGAAAGTGAACTCATCATAAGCCAGCTCGCGGCCGTGGTCGAAAACCAGCACCCGGACATCGTAGAAACCGGGCCTGCCGGCCAGCTCGCCAAGGGCAAGCTCGACCACTGTTTGCTTGTCCGCGCGCAGATTGATCCGCCTTTCGATGTCCTGGATGCCGCCGCCCTTAAAATCGGTCACCCCGGCGTAGAGGAAAGCCCCGCTGATATTGCGGCCCGAGTTGTTGGTTATGCGAAGAGGTATTGTCGGGCCGTGGGGAGAACCGGGCAGCAGGTGGGTCGAGTCGGCCGGAAAAACAGGCTCGACCACCGCCCGGTAACCGTCATCGTAGGCCACTGTCCCGCGGTCCCAGGCCTGAAGGGCCGCGGCATTGATCGTTAAGGCCGGGACAACGGCCGCGGCAAGCCGGATAATTCCGCGCAGTCCCCGCCTTCGGGGCCGGTTTTGAAATCCGGAAAACAATTTTTGCGTTACGCCTCACTTTTTAGTAAATTAGCTGAACTTTAAGGTATTCTAATCTAAGGGGGCCGGGAGGTCAACCTTGAAATTCTCCGGTTGATAAAATACACACCCCGGAGCCATCACCCGCGGGCATCGGGGTGTTATTGATCTTAACTCATAACCAGGATGTATTAACATGGCGAATCGGTTATCAACTCTGGCAGCAGCGGTATGTCTGTCCCTGACGGTGGCAGTTCAGGTCTCAGGGGCCGAGGCGGTTATTCGGCCGGTAGGTTATTCCCCCCAGGAAGCTCGCGACCGGGACCTGGCAACCCAGCGGGCCATGCCCCTGAGGGTTGTCGGAGTGGGTCAGCCGGCGTATCTGGAGAGCCTGCACCAGGGCACCTACTCCTGGTCTCTGAGTGCGCCGGAGGGTTCTTTGACCACTTTGAGCAGCACCACCGAGAGCCAGGTTTACCTGATTCCCGACATGGAAGGCTCCTATGTGGTGACTCTCTACTATACGGATTCCGCTGGATCGACTTCCACAGACGAGCTTACAATCTCCGGGGCCACCTATGGGGGAGTCGAATCCATCACCGGGGCAACCAGCGCTCCGTCATGCGGAGACTGTCATATTGAAAAGCAAGCCACCTGGGAAACTACCGGCCACGCAAACATGCTGCAACAGGGACTGGATGGCACAGCGAGCTTGGACTACGAGGAATCCTGCCTTGAATGCCACACGGTAGGTTATGACACCCTGGCGGTCAACGAGGGTTTCGATGACCGGGCCGCGGAAGAGGGGTGGACCTTCCCGGACTCCCTGTACCAGGGTCTTTATGATGAGTTCACCGCCGGCTATCCACGCACCGCTCAACTGGCCAACATCCAGTGCGAGAGCTGCCACGGTCCGGGCAGCCTCCACATTGGTCAGGGCCCGATCGGGCTGTCTTACGATTCCGGAGTCTGTGCCTACTGCCACGACGACCAAGAGCCTTCCCAATGCGGATGCTGGATTAACGAAACTTATTACATTTCCGAACAGTGGAAGCACTCGAGACACGGGGAAAGGTTTGGTCCTGAAGAAGATTTCAACAGAGCGGGGAACGACTGTGTGCCGTGCCACACGGCCGAGGGTTTTTTCGAGATCAATGTCCGCGGTAATCACGAATCCACTGCACCCTACAGGAGTCTATACGGGATCACCTGCACACTCTGTCACGATCCGCACGATGCCGTGGGCGAACACCAGCTTCGCATCGTGGAGGACCGCCTCTCGACAGACCAGAGCGGTGCGGCCAAGTACAAGACCGAGGGTACCGCGGCGAGCGCCTGCGATGTCTGCCACCACCTGCTTCCGGATACGGATGCGCCCGGATCCATGCCGCACCACTCCCACCAGACCGATGTGCTGAACAATCAGGCGGGCTATCGCTATCCCGGCGAAGAGTATCCGGCGGACAACATTCACGGCCTGGCAGTCCAGGGGCGCTGCGCAGGCTGCCATATGGCGTATGCCCCGGGTGAGAAGCGAAAGTATGTGGGCGCTCATACTTTCGCTGTGTTCGCCGGGGCGGCTCCCGACAACGGCGGCCCGGCGGAAAACCTCTATCTGACCGAGGCCTGCATCGGCTGCCACGGCAGCATCGGCGAGGATTTCGACTACCGCGGAGTCCAGACCAGGGTTACCAGTCTTCTG
>CAZSTM010000501.1:0-3273 GCA_964609635.1 uncultured Gemmatimonadales bacterium | reverse complement strand
TTGTGGACCGGATGGTGTAATCCAAGATTATGTACCGTTTTATTTTGGTTGGTTATCTCCAATGATGTTGCAATTGAAAACAGGAAGAGTAGAGAATTACAACGAAGGACAGGAACCTTTAATCTATCTATTTACCACTGCACAGAATATTTTTAATGATGGGCTAGAATTTGTTTTCTCAGATGGTCATGGCATCGCTATTATTACTAAATGGTACGATAATTTGTCAGATCTAGAAAAAGTTGATTGGGATATGGTTTATCAGCGATATTGGGCTGATAAAATAAACGACATGGATAGGCAACGACGTAAGCAAGCAGAATTTCTAGTGTATAAATTTTGCAATTGGTCTTTAATTCAAGAGATCGCAGTTATTAACAGTAAAATAAAGTCGCAGGTTGAGAATATTCTGGAGGAATATCCAGAAAACATGCATGTACCTGTTTATATTAGAAAAAAATGGTATTACTGAGGAGAATACCATAATGGTTGAAATAACTAAGGGCAATATGCTTGAAGCCGATGCGGAAGCATTGGTTAACACTGTTAACTGTATCGGCTACATGGGTAAGGGAATTGCGTTGCAATTCAAAAAAGCCTTTCCGGAAAACTTTAAGGCTTACCATCGAGCCTGCAAAAAAGAAGAAGTCAGGCCAGGCAGAATGCATGTGTTTCATACAAGAGACTTTTTTAATCCGAAGTATATCATCAATTTTCCCACTAAGAAGCACTGGAAAGGCAAATCTCGTGTTGAAGATATTAAATCCGGACTGTCGGCTTTGATTGAAGAAGTTAAACGGCTTGATATCAAGTCAATTGCCGTACCACCTCTCGGCTGTGGACTAGGCGGACTCGATTGGAAAACAGTCCGGCCAATGATCGAGGAAGGGTTTGCTGCCGTTCCTGAGGTGAAAGTACTTCTTTATGAACCGGCCGGAGCACCTGAAGCCAAAACAATGCCTGTACGGACAGAACGGCCACGGATGACTATTGCTCGTGCTTTACTGATTAAACTAATGCAGCAATATTCAGAGTTGGATTATCGTTTGTCTTTGCTGGAGATTCAGAAACTGGCATATTTCCTTCAGGAAGCCGGCCAGCCATTAAGATTGCAATTAAACGCAGGTCCTTACGGACCCTACGCCCCTAATTTGAATAAGGTTCTCGAATGCCTGGAGGGCCATTTTATCAGGGGCTATGGAGACACTCAAAAACCGGATGTAGAAATAGAGCTAATGCCCGGAGCAGTAGAAGAAGCAGATACTTTTCTGGCTCAAGAAAAAGAAGCAAAATCCCGTCTAGAAAAGGTTGCAGAACTAATAAACGGTTTTGAAACACCTTATGGGATGGAACTATTATCTTCTGTGCATTGGATTGCAGTTCACGGCGATTCGCCCGTCAAGGGTCCCGATATTGCAATAGAGAAAATCCACCAATGGAGCATACGTAAAAGAAAAATGTTCAAGCCTGACCATATAAAAATTGCTTGGCAAAGACTGCAAGAAGAAGGGTGGATTAAATAATGCGGTTGGTTAGTAACTAGAACCAGAGACAGGATTTAAAACCCCAATCAACATAAAAACCGAATTTGTGTGATAAATCAGTCCTCACAATTATTGCTCTTCTCCCTCCCCACACTCCGCGCACGCTTGCTCGCTTGCCTCCCCTTGTTTTGCTCCGGCGTAAGTGATCTCAAAAAGGTGCGGGTCGAAATCCGCCCGGCGGCCCTGGCAGTTCTCGCGGTTGCACAGCTTGCAGTTGACAAATTCCTGGTGCGATGCAAACCTGATCCCGGAGATCGACTTGCGGGGCCGCATCAAAAAGCTCTCGGTAAGCTCCACCCCGAAATTCCCGGCTGCAACGCCCGCCAAGGAAAAGAAATATTTTGGTAGAGTTAAATGGTGCTTAAGATAAGCAATGGATTTGATTAAACGGCGGGATTAAATATCGTCTATTGTTAAACCGGCGTCTTTAAGATATTTAGTCAGCAACCCGGATTTCAAGGGCCTGTTACCGTGGGCCGAAACGGTAATTATATTTTTTTCTCCAGGTTTTTTCAAGCTGAAATGACTTCCCCTGGACCGAGCCACCTTCCAACCATGTTTTTGGAGAATGGCAATAAGTTTTTTGCCTGAAACCTGTTTCATATGGCAATTTTAAGGGTATCGCCTTTTAGTTTTGCGGTTTCCTCGGCGGTTTCAAGCCAGAGTTCAGCGGCTTCTTTCAGATTGGCTTTGAGTTCTTCAATGGTCTCTCCTTGTGTGGCACATCCAGGTAAAGATGGAATTTCGGCCCAATAGCCTCCCTCCTCGGCTTTGTGTATTATCGCTGTAAGTTCCATATACAAACCTCCTCCGATTACTTACATTAAAACACATGAGCGGTGTAGTCAAGATTGAATAATATACAATTTATCAGTCCTCCTCCACACACTCCGCGCACGCATGCTCGCTTGCCTCCCCTTGTTTTGCCCCGGCGTAAGTGATCTCAAAAAGGTGCGGGTCGAAATCCGCCCGGCGGCCCTGGCAGTTCTCGCGGTTGCACAGCTTGCAGTTGACAAATTCCTGGTGCGATGCAAACCTGATCCCGGAGATCGACTTGCGGGGCCGCATCAAAAAGCTCTCGGTAAGCTCCACCCCGATGGCCGCGGTCACCTGGCCCACCACCGAAAAAAGCTGCTGCTGCTGGAACAGGGGCCAGTCCTCGAGAGAGCCGGGGTTCATGCTCGAGAGTTTTTTCTTTTCAGCCCCCAGCCGCCCGGCAATCTGCTCATTCATGGTATCGGCGGCACAGCGCAAGGCGCACTCGCAGATTTCCTCCGCATAGAAACGCAGCAGAAAATCATCGTGGGATTCAGCCCAGCGCTCGAGTTCCTGTCCACAGGTGGCCACGAAAGCGGCCACCTGCCCGGAAGCTTTCTCCAGGTTCACCCGCAGCACCCGGCTGGTCAGCTTCCGCCCGCCAAGCACCACGAAATCCTCACCGGCGCTCTCTACCTCCACCAGCCGGAAACAGGCCTTTGGACGGCCAATTTCAAGGGCCTGTTCCAGCAGCGAAAAAGCATCCCCTGCCTGGGGGTCGCCCTCTTCCAGGCGCAGCTTTTGCATCAGGGCGGCGGGCTCTATTTTCAGAGGGATCTTGTCTATTATAATAAGGTCCATTATCTCCCCAATCGCAAGGGGGTGTCATGCTTTGCATGGCTCCGGTTGAAACTCCCTCCTTGTATATTAGAAAAAAAGCCTTTTATTATGAATAGAGTAGTTACAGATGTTT